>DOIU01000060.1:0-38612 GCA_003511825.1 Gammaproteobacteria bacterium
AGCCCGCCGGCTGTTCCGACACCGGTATGCGACCCTGCCGCGTGGCAGCGGAAAGCGCAGTTGGGGGTGAGTATCGGATTATGATGATTGATGCCAATGGTCATGAGCACTTGCATCATGGCCGCTACTTGGAGTTAAGCCCTTACCACCGTATCGTATTCAGCTGGAATTCTTCGCTGGTAACTGACACGGTCGTCGAGCTGGCGCTCGAGGAAGTGTAGGTGGGGACGCAGTTGACGTTACGGCATCATGGTCTGCAAACGCCAGCGCACCGGGACGCCACACGCATGGCTGGACTGCCTGCCTGAACAATTTGCAAGACCTTTACGCGCAGTCGTAGATAGGCCGCCGAGTGGGATGCGGTGGTTTTTTGATCTTAAATAATCAACCGAGTGATTGAGTTTAAAGAGGTGTCTCATGCATAACCGAAAGATCGTATCGAGAGAAGATTGGCTGCAAGCGCGTCAGACGCTACTCAGCCAAGAAAAAGAGTTAACCCGCCTGCAGGACCAGCTGAGTCAGCAGCGACGCGCACTGCCATGGGTGGCGGTGAGCCAAGACTACCGGTTCCAGGGGCCAAGCGGCGATGTCAGCTTGAGAGATTTGTTTGGCGACTGCAGCCAGTTACTGGTGTATCACTTTATGTTTGGCCCCGATTGGCAACAAGGGTGCCCGAGTTGCTCTTTTTGGGCGGACAATTACAACGGTATCGATAGACATTTGCAGCAGCGTGATATTCAGCTCGTGACGGTTTCTCGTGCTCCGTTGCAAACCCTGCTGGACTACCGCGACCGTATGGGGTGGGATTTCCAGTGGTATTCGTCATTAGGCAGTGACTTTAACAGTGACTTTCACGTGTCCTTCGTGGATCAGCCAACAGATATCGAATACAACTACCGGACCAAACCTTATTTTAGCGATGAGATGCCCGGTATTAGCGCTTTTTACAAGGATGCCGATGGCACTGTTTATCACACTTATTCGTGCTATGCGCGTGGCGTAGAGATCGTTAACGGCGCGTACCACTATATGGATTTGGCGCCAAAAGGTCGCGACGAAGACAGCCTGGAGTTTTCCATGGCGTGGGTACGACGTCGCGACGAATATGCATAGAGGCTAGTCGCAGCAGGACGAGGCAGTGCCTCCGTTACCGATCCCGACGGGCTTGGCGCAGTTTTCCCCTCTGCCCAAATAGGTCTTTTCTGAGAGGTAAAACGCTGCAAAGGCTTCGTTAAAGTCGTATGATACAGAGCGTTCTGCAAGGCCGGTTGCGAGCATGGCGGTTTGCCAGGCTTTGACCTTGGGGTACGCGCGCACAAAATCGTAACCGGCGTGTTGCTCCACGATCTTCGCGCGATGTAAGAGTGGCAGCCAGGCAATATCGACATTGCCCAAGGTGTCACCATTGAAGTAGCGACCTTTGCCAAGCTGCTTTTCGGCCCGCGAGAAGGCCTGTTGCAAATCCTCAGTCCGAGATGTCAGTGCTTCGGCCGTGGGGCTGCGCATTGCTCCGCATTGCACCAGATAATGCTTGCTGGCTTGGTAGCTCCATGCGCGATCAATTGCGCGCTGTTCGGGGGTGATACCTTCCACGATAGGGCCGTAAGCGTCGTCCAGGTATTCCACGATCGCATCTGACTCAAACAGCACAGTGTCGTTGTCTGTGATCAAGAGCGGGACTTGCGCGTTGGGCGATACCGCTAAAAACCACTCGGGAGGATTGCTGAGGCTGATGTACTCAATGTCGTAAGGCAATGAGCGCGCCTCAAGCGCTGCGGTGACACGCTGGACAAACGGGCATATCGTAAAACTGACAACTTTGATCATGATAAGAACCTCTGAATAATAAGACCTTACCCTGTAAGACGCCGGTTCTCGGCAAAAGACGAAAAACGCTTAACAGTTTTCGCAGCCCTGCGATTTTAGATCAAAATCAATCACGGTGCCGTTTTTGTCAAAAGACACTTCGCAGCATGCCTCAAACAGTGCTCGCAGTTGCTGTCGGCTGCTTTGTACCCGCGATTTTAAGGTGGAGTAGCGGATGCCGAGTTGTTCGGCGAGCGCTTTTTGCGAGGTACCCTTCAGTTCAACTTCGGTGAGGAGTTGCGCGGCATCGTCAGGCAACGCATTGATAAAAGGCGCAACGCACTCAGCGAGTTGCTGCCGCACAGTGTTGTCGCTGTCGTTGTACCACAAGTCATCTGCGTTAAGTGCAGGTTTGCGCTGGCGCGCACGGTAGAAGTCGATGACTGTGCGATGGGCGATTTGGAACAGCCAAGCTTTGATACTGCTGTCCGAGTTTAGGGATGAGAGGTTGTTAAACACCTTTACCAAGATGTCTTGCAGTACATCTTCGACCTCGTCTGGATCGGAAATCTTTGACCGCAAAAAAGCCCTCAGTTGTGCCTGATAAGCGTGCCAGATAGGCGCAATATCGGTGTGAGAATCCATGGTGGTTAGGGCTGCGTCTGCTTATATCATTCCAGTATACCTGCCAATGGAGACGCGTGAACCCCCATCGGGTCCACGCTGACATGCTCTCTGATGATCTGAAGACTAGTCGCGCTTGTACAAGGCTTCTAGCGTGCTTGAGCCCAATGAATGGGCGTTGACCATATATCCGGTTAAGGCGCCGGAGGCATCGGCCGGCAGTTCCAGTTTTTTAGAGAGCGCATGGACGGTGAACTGGTAGCGATGTGCGCCATGGCCGGGCGGTGGGCAGGCGCCGCCAAATCCTTTCACGCCGTAGTCATTCCCGATTTGAACACTGCCCTCAGGTGCGTGTTTTTGGCTCGCATCGCCTGCACCCGCCGCCAGCGTGGTGACATCCTTGGGGATGTTGACGATTTGCCAGTGCCACCAGCCGCTGCCGGTGGGAGCATCCGGGTCATAGGCTAGGACGGCAAAAGCCTCTGTCCCTTCGGGGGCGTTTGACCAGGAAAGCTGCGGCGACACATTGTCGCCTGTGCACCCAAAGCCTTGAAACTCCTGCGTTTTGCTCATGAGCTCGCCGTGCGCAATATCGGTGCTGGTGAGTGTGAATGTCTCTGCGGATGCGAGTGCCGAAACACTCAGCGCCGCGAGTAAGGCGCCTATTCGGGTAAAGCGTTGCATAGTATCTCCAGTCGTGATGAGTGAGTGTAGAGACAGCTTAGGCGTGACACCGTCGCGTCGGTAGCGCGAAAACGCGCAACTGTTCGCCTTAATCGCGCATTCTTGTGCTGCGCAGTGCGGTGGGTGTAATACCGAAGCGTTGTTTGAACTTGTCCGTAAATCGCGATTGCGATAAATACCCGCATTGCTCAGCGATGCGACCGATCGGGTCTTGGGTGGTCTGTATTAAATGCAAGCCATGACCCAAGCGTGCACGGTCTTTCAGGGCTTGTAAATGGGTGCCCTCGGCTTGCAGTTTCCGTCGCAGAGTGGACTCGCTCATGGCCAGCGCAGAGGATAACTCCCGCGCACTGAGGTCTTCTGCCACGTTGGCGCTGATCATCTGGTGCAGCTGTTGGCTTAAGCTGGGTGGCTCCACCGCGGTGCTGATTTGCGGGTAGCCCGAGTGATAGAGCAGATGCAGAATTTCTTGTCTGCGCGATGGCCACAGCGTCGCTGGGGCGGATGTCGTCCAGGTGACAAACTGTTCCAGGGTTGTGGCTAAGACGTCGTCGATTGGCCCATGAACATACGTCTCAGGCGGTAGGGTTGTGTCGGTAAAGCCACTGAAATCCGCAAACTCAAAGGGAATCAATAGCGCGAAATAGGTCGCGATATCCGGGATATTGCGCATATCGACTTGCGGGCTATTTGACAAAAAAACAAAGCTTCCGGCGGGGCAGCGAAGGTCCGCGTCATTGCCGAGGTGTTTGCAGCCGTCAAGGACGCAAATGAGTACCGGCTGGAGAATAGGCACGTTGACAATACGCTGCTCTTTGAGCGAGGTATAGACAGAGAAGGGCAGTTGATCGCACTCAGACAGTGCTGTCTGGCACGACCGCATCAGGTTTTTCATGGGCCGCTTCCGTGGTTGCTGCTGTCTCGAGGGCTGTATTGACGCGCCACGGTTAGCTGATGGCTTGCGCCACGGCTTTTTCTGCGTGAATAGCCGTTGTGTCGACCAAGCGCACGGGCGTGTCCGTTTGTGTGACCAGCATGCCAATCTCGGTGCAACCCAATATCACAGCTTCGGCACCTTGCTCGGCAAGGTCGGCGATAATGCGCAGGTAGTCTGCCTTGGCGTCTTTGCGGATTTTTCCGAGGCAGAGTTCTTCGTAAATCACGCGGTGAACAATGGCGCGGTCGGCGGTGTTGGGCGTCAAGACATTTAAACCATAGCGCTCTGTCAGCCGCCCGGTGTAGAAGTCCTGCTCCATCGTGAACGCGGTGCCCAGCAATCCGACCGTCTGGATACCGTCGCTCACCAGGGTTTCTGCAGTGGCATCCGCGATATGCAAGAGAGGAATACTGATGGCAGCTTCAATGCGCGGTGCAACCTTGTGCATCGTGTTGGTACAGATCAGCAGAAAGTCGGCGCCCGCCGCTTCGACCTTTTGCGCGGCGCCTGCGAGTATGTCGGCGGTCCCGTCCCAATCACCTGCGTGTTGGCGTTGTTCGATGGGTTCAAAGTCAACACTGTACAGGGCGATCTTGGCCGAGCGCAGGCCGCCGAGGTGTTGTTTGACGCCTTCGTTGATCGCGCGGTAATAACCCAGTGTGCTTTCCCAGCTCATGCCGCCGAGTAATCCGATCGTTTTCATAGATGTTGCCCGTGGTGGTGTGTCTGTGAATATCCGAAATCCGTCTCGCTAACGCTGCCGTATCAGACCCAATCGCGATGCTGGAGGTAGTTGTCGTACAGTGCAGCTTCGGCACTGCCGGGCTGCGGTTGCCAATTATAGCGCCAGCGCACGTTGGGTGGCAGCGACATCAGTATGGATTCCGTGCGTCCACCCGATTGCAGGCCAAAGAGCGTGCCGCGGTCGTAAACGAGATTAAACTCCACATAACGGCCCCGACGATAGAGCTGGAAGTCGCGTTCTCGTTCGCCGTAAGGTGTGTCCATCCGCCGTTCGACGATGGGCACGTACGCAGGCACATAGTGGTCGCCGACGCTGCGGGTAAACGCAAAGCAGGTGTCAAAGTCAGGCGCGTTCAGATCGTCAAAGAACAAGCCGCCGATGCCTCTTGGTTCGTTGCGATGCTTCAGGAAAAAGTAGTCGTCACACCAGGCTTTATAACGCGGATAGGCGGCATCGCCCAGCGGGGTGCAAGCGTCGCGCGCGCTCTGGTGCCAATGCACGCAGTCTTCGTCGTTGCCGTAATAGGGTGTGAGATCAAAGCCACCACCAAACCACCAGACCGGCGGTGCATCGTCTTTCTCGGCGATAAAGAATCGCACATTCGCGTGCGACGTCGGCACATAGGGGTTGTTCGGGTGGATGACCAGTGACACTCCCATGGCCTGGAACCGTCTGCCTGCCAGCTCGGGGCGCTGCGCCGTGGCCGACGGGGGCAAGGTATCGCCAAAGACGTGCGAGAAATTGATCCCGGCCTGCTCAAACACCTTGCCGCCGGCAAGGACGCGGCTTTCGCCACCACCGCCTCCGGGGCGTTCCCATTGGTCTTTATGAAAGTCTGTCTCTTCAAAGGCGGCCAGTGCGCTGCAAATGGTGTCTTGCAGCCCGGTCAAGTAGTGCTTTATCGGCTCGAGATCGATCATGTCAGACATAGTTGCCTCATCGCAGTTGAGCGCCGGTCAGCGCGTCGTAAATCGGGGTTGGGCCTGCCAGATCGCCTGGCGCCATTGGCACGATATGGTCCACCGCGTCGCCAAAAACAGTCTCCAGCGTATCTTGCTCGGTGATGGGGGGGTGGCCGCTCACGTTGGCGCTGGTGGAGATGAGCGCATGGTTGAGCTCGGTGCAGAGCGCTTGCACAAAGGGGTGTGCGCTGACGCGTACCGCCAGTGTCTCGCGGCCGCCGGTGAGTGCGTCGTGAATGCCTGTGCGTGCAGGGACGACCCAGCTGACCGGCCCCGGCCACGTGCGGGAAAGCTTGGCTCGGACGGCGTCTTCGAGGGGGGCGATGTAGTCGCTGAGCATCGCCTCGGAGGCGGCGATCAGAATAAACCCTTTCCCGGGGTCGCGTTGTTTGAGGTTGATCAGGCGGGCGACTGCTGTCTGGTTTCGCGGGTCGCAACCAATGCCGTAAACGCCTTCGGTGGGGTAGATCAGCAAGCCGCCCCGGCGAATCACCTGAGCGGCATGCAGCACCTCATCGCGCATCAGGAATCCGAGGCAGTGACCTTTTTACGTGCACTGGTCTTTTTCGCTGAGGCTTTTTTCTTGGCGGCGGTCTTTTTGCGAGCGGTGGTTTTTTTGCTCGCGCTTGCCTTTTTCTTGCTCGCTGTTTTCTTGGCGGCGGTCTTTTTGGCAGCGGCTTTTTTAGCCGTTGCCTTTTTCTTACCGCGACCGCGACGCTCGGGCGCCTCGGCTAGCAGCTTTTCGCAGGTCTCCAGGTCGATCGCCTTGGGATCTTCTTTGAGTTCTTTGGGGATTTTCGCGTTCTTATTGCCGTCGGTGATGTAGGCACCCCAGCGGCCGTTAAGAATTTGAATGTCGGTGCCTTCAAAGACTTTGATAATCTTGTTGGCGTCGTCGATTTTCTTTTGCGCGACGATTTCCAGAGCGCGCTCCAGGCTGACCGTGTAGGGGTCATCATCCTTCAGCGACACGTATTTGCTGTCGTACTTGACGTAAGGCCCAAAGCGACCAATGTTGACCGAAATTTTCTCACCCTCGGGTGACTCGCCGAGATCACGCGGCAGCTTGAAGAGCTCCATGGCTTCTTCCATGGTGATACTGTCCATGCGTTGACCAGGGCGCAAGCCGGCAAACTTGGGCTTGTCTTCGTCGTCGCGCGTGCCGATTTGCACAAACGAACCATAACGTCCCACGCGCACGCTGACGGGCTTACCGCTGGCGGGGTCTGTGCCGAGTTCGCGCGCTTGCACCGCCTCGTCGCGCGACACGTTCTCTTCTTTGTCGTCCACCTGCTCTTTGAACGGGGTCCAGAAGTCCCGCATCAGCGGCACCCAGTCTTTTTCTCCCCGCGAAATCGCGTCAAGCTCGTCTTCGAGGTTGGCCGTAAAGTCGTAGTCCACGTACTTGGTGAAGTGGTTGGATAAAAACCGATTCACCACGCGACCGACGTCGGTGGGATGGAAGCGGCGCTGCTCCATCTCGACGTATTCGCGGTTTTGCAGTGTCGAAATAATAGATGCGTAGGTCGATGGTCGGCCAATGCCATATTCTTCAAGCACTTTGACCAACGATGCTTCGGTGAAGCGCGGTGGCGGTTCTGTAAAGTGCTGGCCGATGGCGATATCGTGCAGGGTAATCATCTCGCCTTCGGTGATTTCGGGTAAGCGTTTATTGTCGTCGTCTTTGTTTTTGGAGTCGTCGACGTCCTCTTGGTACACCGACATAAAGCCCGGGTGTTTCACGGTTGAGCCATTGGCGCGGAACAGGCCTTCAGGCTTGTCGCCAGCGGCCAGATCGACAGCGACCTGATCCAGCGTCGCATAAATCATTTGGCAGGCGACAGCGCGCTTCCAGATGAGGTTGTAGAGTTTGTATTGATCCGCATCGAGGTAACTTTTCAGTTCTGAGGGCAGACGCATCACCGAGCTTGGGCGAATGGCCTCGTGCGCTTCCTGCGCGTTTTTGGATTTATTTTTGTAGACATTGGGCTGCGGCGGCAGATTGTCTGCGCCATAGCGACTCGTGATCAGCTCGCGTATTTCGCTCACGGCATCTTGCGACAGTGTCACCGAGTCAGTGCGCATGTAGGTGATCAGACCCACCGCGCCGTCACCGACATCAATACCTTCATAGAGCTGCTGTGCAATACGCATGGTGCGCGAGGCGGAAAAGCCCAGTTTGCGCACGGATTCTTGTTGCAGTGTGGAGGTGGTAAACGGCGGTGAGGGGTTGCGTTTGCGTTGTTTCTTCTCAACCTTGACCGCCTTCAGTGAGCCGTTGGCGGCCGCGAGCAAACGGGTCTTGGCGTCGTTTGCCAGCTCGGCGTTGTTGATGGTGAACTGCTTGACCTTCTCGCCATCGAGTACGGTCAGGCGGCCAGCAAAGTGGTGTTCGGTTTTTTCCAACTGTGCGGCAACGGACCAGTATTCCTGCGGCACAAATTTTTCGATCTCTTCTTCACGCTCAACGATCAGTCGCAGTGCCGGGCTTTGCACGCGGCCGGCTGAGAGTCCGCGACGGATTTTTTTCCACAACAGGGGAGATAAATTAAAGCCGACGAGATAGTCCAGGGCACGGCGTGCCTGCTGCGCATTGACCAAATCCATCGACAGTTCGCGCGGGTGCTGGACGGCATCTTCCAAGGCGCGCTTGGTGATCTCGTGAAAAACCACCCGCTCCACGTTCTTGTCTTCCAGCAAGCCTTGTTCGGACAGCAGCTCGGCGACATGCCAACTGATCGCTTCTCCCTCGCGATCGGGGTCGGTTGCGAGCATGAGGGTGTCAGCTTTTTTCAGCGCTTTGGCGATGGCAGCGAAGTGCTTCTCATTGCGCTCAATGGGCTGGTACTTCATGGCAAAGTCGCGCTCTGTGTCCACCGCGCCTTCCTTGGGGACGAGATCGCGAATGTGGCCATAGGACGCCAGCACCTCGTAATCGCGACCGAGATACTTCTTGATGGTTTTACACTTCGCGGGCGATTCCACGATGATCAGATTCTTACTCATGAAATTTATACAAGGTGCCTGTCAAATAAACGTGTATCGGCGTTGCCGGTGGCAGCCAGTTTTGCAAACAGCGTGCTATTTTTCACAAAACGTCACGCTTCGTCGACCCGTTAATGCAGTTTGCACGCCCAAAAATAGGGGGCAAACGGCTCGATTTTTGGAGTTTAGCGCAAAATAAGGCATTAAAAACAACGGCTTAAATTTTTTATGCCCTGTGCAATTGCCAAGTTGACTTATTTGCATCGAATGTACCGATTGGCGCCTGCACTGGCGGCTAAGCCTTGTAATTCGAGGATCAACAGCATCGACGCGACCTCTTGCGCAGGCAATTGGCAGCAGGCGACGAGTTGGTCGACGGCCTGTGGCGTGAAGTCCAGGCAGTCGAGCAAGGCAGCATATTGGGGGTCGAGTTGCTCTGCTGCGGTGTGATCGTTGCTGGCGGCGGGTGCGTTTGCGGCGGTGTTGGGCGGGAAGTGCAATGGACCCAATTGGCCGGCGAGTTCTTCCAAGACATCGTCGGCGGTCTCGACGAGCTTGGCACCCTGGCGAATCAATTGATGACAGCCGCGTGCCAACGGGTTGTGAATAGAGCCGGGGATCGCCATGACCTCGCGTCCTTGCTCTGTGGCGTGCTTGGCGGTGGTGAGCGAGCCACTGCGAATCGCGGCCTCAACCACCAGCGTACCCGCGCTCAACCCGCTGATTAAGCGATTGCGCCGGGTGAAATACGCCGGGTTCACACGTGTGCCGAGCGGGTATTCGCTGATCATAGCGCCTTGGGCCACGATCTGGTGGGCAAGTTCACGGTGGCGGGCGGGGTAGATGCTGTCGAGCCCGGTAGCCGCGACGCCGACCGTCAGCCCATTGGCTTCCAGGCAGCCGCGATGGGCCTCGCCGTCAATGCCCAGCGCCATGCCGCTGGTGATGGTTAAGCCGGCGGTTGCCAACGATGCCGCGAAGGCGCGTGCGGTGTCTGCGGCGCTGCGGCTGGGCTTGCGGCTGCCGACAATCGCGAGTTGCGGCGTGTGCAGTACGTCAGTATCGCCGATCACATAGAGCACCAGTGGCGCGTCATGCAGGCTCGCCAGGCGCGGCGGGTAGCGCGGATCACCCAGTGCCAACAGATGATGCGCGGGGTTGGACGCCCAATCTCGCGCTGTCGCCATGGCATCGTCGGGCGGGTCATGGCGGATGGCGGCGATTTGTGGCGCATTGAGCCCGGCGCGCTGAAGCGCGTCCGTGGAGGCGCGGAAAATATCCTCAGGCTGGCGAAAGGCTGCGAGCAGTTGTCGCCCAGAGACGGGCCCGATTCCTTCGGTCAGCGCGAGTCGCAGACAGGCGGTGAGTATGTCCATAGTGAATGTTCGCAATCAGATGCGGCACTACGGTACTCGACATGCTCTCTGCTGTCTATGTTGGGATAGTTTGGTGGTGCGGGTTGGGCGCGATGCCCGCCCCGCCGGGTCGGCGGGGCTCGGGGAGGTTAGATACCTGTGACAGAGTCGTGCAGGTGAATCGGTCGCGTGGATTCCATGATCAGGCCATAGCTGACCTTATCGAAGGTGCGGAACACCATGAGCACACCGATCCGTGTATTCGGGATATCGACATAATCATGCGGTTTGCCACTGAAGCGATCGCGAATACGTCCGCCGCGGTGTTCAATCGCCATGACGTCACCGACGCGCACGCCCTCGCGGTCACCGAGGTTAACGACGACCACTTGGTTGCGGCCGGTCTGGCTGATCGCGTTGAACAAGGACACGATTTTGCCCTCGCCCTCAATTTGCGGCACGCGGGGCACGTAGTTGTGCACGACGTAGTTTTGATTTTGTGACAGTACACGGTCGCCGGCGATGGTTTCCATCTTGGCGGCAGTAATCAGCATGGTTGCCGGGTCGCCCGTCTGCAGCAGTCTGGCATCACTGACGTGGGTAATCTCAACGCCAAGTTCTTCACCGCTGTCGGGGTCAACCAACGCTTTGTTCCGGCGAAACACGCCGTAGCTGGATTGTTCGGGATTGATCTCGCCCCGGACATAGACCTGATGCCCAGACGCGCTGGCCAGTCGGCCTTCAAAGTCGCCAATCACATACGGTGATTTTTTGACAGTGTCTTCATCCACCACGCGGGGATAAACTAAAAACTGCTGAATCGCATCGCCCGGTATGGTCGGAATCGCATTGGCCAGCGACTCTTCGCGGATCGTCGGGGACAGACGCACGCCATCTTGCATCGGCATGTCAGAGCGATTGAGGGTGTCGATGGTTTCGCCGTTACGCATGACGATGATCGTCGGTTTGCCGTCTACCCAGCGCAGAGCCACCTCGTCTCCGGGGTAGATTAAATGCGGGTTTTCAATCTGAGGATTGACGTCCCAGATCTCAGGCCACAGCCAGGGCTTACTCAGAAAACGACCGGAGATATCCCACAAGGTGTCGCCTTTTTGAACGGTATAAGCACCCGGTAACTGATCTCTTACCGCGTCACGTGCTTCCTGCTCTCGATTGATCGCAGACGGTCGCGGTGTAAAGGTGGCGGCCTCGGGGTCAATGACCCGAGCCTTGCCCGGCTTGGTGGATTCTTCGTAGTAATAATCGCGCGTTTCATTGTTGGCGACAGAATCCGGCTCATCAGATTTGGGTAGCGTGTTGCAGGCGCTCAGCATGACAGCCAATCCGGCTGTGGCCACGAAGGGCAGGGCGCCAATGGTGCGCTTCAGGGTAAACAAGGTCGTCTTCTCCGTATCGATTGCCGACATGTTAAGGGCGTTTCAAGCACGTCCTGTGCCACAGAGCCTGCAGCAAGCCCTCGTGGCGGTGTGTTTCGCCATGGTGCATGTTCCTGATTGCCCCAATGCCTGCTAAAATTGAACGAATTTGCTGGGACAGGACCTTTTAACCCATGGCACTCCGAGACATTCTGATTTTTCCGCATGCGCATTTACGCAAGGTAGCAAAACCTGTGCAGACGTTTGATGCGGCCCTGGCTACCCTGGTGGAAGACATGTTTGAAACCATGTACGCCGCACCGGGTATTGGTTTGGCGGCGACGCAGATTGACGTCCATCAGCAAGTGATCGTGATGGACATCTCCGAAGACAAAAACGAGCCACGGGTCTTTATCAACGCTGAGCTGTTGTCACAAGAGGGCGAGGTTGAGCATGAGGAAGGCTGCCTCTCCATTCCCGGTATCTACGAAAAGGTCAAACGCCCCGCACGCGTTCGTGTGCGGGCGCAAGATCAGCACGGCGAAACCTACGAGCTGGACGCTGACGGGTTGCTGGCTGTTTGCATTCAGCACGAAATCGATCACCTCAATGGCAAGTTGTTTATTGACTATCTGTCTGCGCTCAAGCGCGATCGCATCCGTAAGAAGCTCGAAAAACAAACCCGTCGCGCGGGCTGAACCAGCCCGACCCCTTCCGCTCTGAGGAACGATTTGTGGACTGCCAACATTTGCGGGTGATTTTTGCCGGCACGCCAGACTTTGCGGTACCCGCCTTATCGGCACTGATTGCCTCCACGCACGAGGTGGTGGCCGTCTATACCCAGCCAGATCGGCCCGCAGGTCGCGGCCGCAAGCTCTCGGCCAGCGCTGTCAAGCAGTGCGCTGAGGCACATCGTGTCCCGGTGTATCAGCCGGAGAGTTTGCGCAATGCCGAGGCCCAGGCGGCATTGCGTGCGCTCGACGCAGACGTGATGGTGGTGGCGGCGTACGGCTTGATCTTGCCGGTGGCGGTGTTGCAGACTCCCCGCCTGGGTTGCATTAACATTCACGCGTCTTTGTTGCCGCGCTGGCGCGGCGCAGCGCCCATTCAGCGCGCGATTGAAGCGGGTGATAGCCACAGCGGCGTCACTATCATGCAAATGGCGAAAGGACTCGATACCGGTGATATGTTGCTCAAGGCGAGCGTTGAATTGGGAGCATCAATGACGGCGGCGCAGTTGCATGATCAGCTCGCGGAGATAGGCAGCACGGCGTTGCTGCGCGTATTGCCTGCTTTATGCGCGGGTACGCTTGAGCCGGAGGTGCAAGACGACGCACTTGCGAACTATGCGCCCAAAATCACCAAGGCAGAGGCTGAGATTGACTGGTCTTTGCCGGCGGTTGAGATTCATCGAAAAGTCCGCGCCTTCAATCCTTTTCCGATCGCCTTTACGCGCTTGGACGACAAGGTGATGCGCGTGTGGGACGCGGAGCTATCGTCCGCTACGTGGGAGCCTGCGGTGCCCGGCGACATCAAGGTAGAAGATAACGCGCGCATTATTGTGGCGACGAGTGAAGGCGCGCTCGTCATCACACGGTTGCAGATGCCCGGCAAGAAACCGCTGTCGGCCGCAGAATTCTTGAACAGTCGCCAACTTGCTGGCGCACGCCTCGGTTAATCCGAGTCGATGATTGTGTGGACGTGTGATGGCTAAACGGCTGATGGTTCGCGAGGGCGCCGTGATGGTTGCCTTGCGGGTGCTGCGCGATGGCCAATCGCTGTCTCGCGCATTGCCCGAGATTGCGCCGCGCGTACCCGAAAATACGCGCGCCTTGTTGCAAGAATTGAGTTACGGGTTGCTGCGTTGGCACTTGCCCTTGCAACACCTGCAACAACAGCTGGTCCCCAAGAAACTGCGCGGCAAAGATCTGGATATCGCGCTAGCGATTCAGTTGGGTTTGTACCAGCTGCGGTCATTGTCGGTGCCTGATCACGCTGTCGTGCAAGAGACAGTTGCCGTTGCCCGTCAGCGCGGGAAACCTTGGGCACGTGGGCTGATTAATGCCGTGCTGCGTCGGTATTTGCGCGAGCGCGATGCGCTGGACGCCTCGATTGACGCCGATGACACGGCAGCCTTTGCGCACCCAGCGTGGCTGTTACAACGCTTCCAGGCCGATTGGCCAAACGACTGGCAGGCGCTTTGCCACGCGGGCAATCGCCGTCCTCCCATGACAGTGCGGGTTAACCAGCACCAGACTGACCGCGACGCGTATCTGTCGCAGCTGCATGCCGCCGGTATCGAGGCGCAAGCCCATCCACTGGCAGTACATGCCATTGAACTGACGCGACCAATGGCCGTCGAACAGTTGCCAGGGTTTGATACGGGGCGGATCAGCGTGCAAGACGCGGGCGCGCAGCTTGCCGCGCAGATTCTCGCGCCGTCCGCGGGTGAACGTGTGCTCGATGCCTGTGCCGCGCCGGGTGGAAAGACCGGGCACCTCCTGGAAGCCGCACCTGAGAGCCGTGTCACCGCACTGGATAATGTGCCAGAGCGTTGCGAGAAGGTTCATCAGAATTTGTCGCGACTGGCGTTGGCCGCTGATGTCCGGTGTGCGGATGCCGCTGATACTGGAGCCTGGTGGGACGGTGAAACTTATGATGCGATCTTGCTGGATGCGCCGTGTTCGGCGTTGGGTGTGATTCGTCGGCACCCGGATATCAAGTCATTGCGCACGCCGTCGGATCTCGAGGCGTTGGTGCACACGCAACGGCGGTTGTTGGAGGCGCTATGGCCACTGCTGAAGCCGGGTGGGCGTTTATTGTACGCCACATGTTCGGTCGCGCGCTGTGAAAACGATGAGCAGGTGCTACGATTTATTAATTCACACGATGATGCCAGTCACAGTAAAATTGGCCTCGACTGCGGGAATGAGGAATCCACCGGGAGACAGATCCTGAGCGGACAACTCAACATGGATGGTTTTTTCTACGCACTACTTGAAAAGACTGCAGCTTGACACAGGCCGCACGGGAGACCTCTCTGATTCATATCGCCGCAAAAAGGAATGCTGCCCCGGTCAACATCCTCGCCAGCCTAATCCTGACCCTGTGCCTCGCATGGCCTGGTCTGGCGTTTGCGGGTGAGCGGGTGACGTTTGATAATGTGCGCGTATACCCTGCGCACGGACGCTACGTCATTGATCTGGATGCGCGCGTGCGCATGCGTCGTCGCCCCACGCAAGCCCTAGAAAAAGGCGTGTCGCTCTACTTTAACCTCGACGTGGATGTGTTTCGCCAACGTACCTTCTGGCCGGATAGCGTCGAGCGTTCTATTCGCAAACGCTACCGTTTGTTTTATTTTGAGCTCACTCAGCACTATCGCATCACCGAAATTCGCAGCGGTAAATCGGTCAGCTTTAAAACGCTGGACGAGGCCTCGCAGCACCTGAGCCACATTCGTGGATTGCCGTTGCTCGATGTTGCGCGCGTGAGAGACCCCGGCCGCTATCGCGTGCGGGTAAAAATGGGGCTCGATTACTCCGAGCTGCCCACACCCTTGCAATTACAAGCCTACACCACGCGCCGCTGGCGCCTGCGCAGTGAAGAGACCGTATGGCCGCTGGATTAACACAGCGCCTGACCAGCAGCGTTGTGCTGATGGGGGTGTTGTTCGCGGTTCTGGTTGTCTCACTTTATATTCTTAGTAGTACCACTGAAAACGTCGATCGCTTTGGCCAGTACTATTTTTGGTTGCTGGTGGCCGACGGGTTTGCCTTATTGGTGATGACGTACTTGATCACGTCCAATGCCTGGCATTTGATGCGCGAGTTTCGTCAACGCGTGGCAGGTTCGCGATTGACGGTCAAGTTGATCGTCATGTCCGTGTTTTTGTCACTGGTGCCGGTCTCCTTGGTGTATTTCTTTTCGATAAAATTTTTGCGCACCAATATCGACAGTTTTTTTGACGTCAAGATTGAGCAAGCCTTGAATGACTCGCTGGCCTTGAGTCGCGACTCGCTGGCGCTGCAAATGCGCGTGATGCGGCGAGTGACCAGCGACGTGGCCGGGCAACTCGAAGGGATTGGCGAGGGCGACATCGTTGAGGCGCTGAACAGCATAGGCTCACGCATTGAGGCAGAAGAGCTGACCCTACTTGATGGCCGTAATCAGGTGATCGCCAGCTCGAGCTTTACCAGTGAGCTGAGTGTGTCACCCGATCGTCCCGCTGACGATTTGGCCGAGCGTGCCCGCTCGGGTATTCCCTATGTGGGAGTGGATCCCATCGGCGATGGTGATCTGGTGATTCGCGTCGTCACACCTGTGCTGGGCGGGGATCCAGCGAAGGGGAATCGCGTACTGCAAGCCTTGTATCCTGTAGATGGGAAGTCGGGTGAGCTGGCGGTCAGTGTGCAAGAGAGTTTTCAGCGCTATCAGCAGCTTGTGTTTTTAAGTCGACCGCTGAAGCTGGGCGCCATTCTGACGCTGTCGTTGACGCTGCTATTGAGTGTGTTGATTGCGTTGTGGTTCGCGTTCTATGCCGCACGTCGCATGATGGTGCCCATTCACGATCTGGTGGAAGGGACACGGCAGGTGGCTGACGGTGATTACTCTGTCAGGATATACAAGCACGGTGATGACGAATTGCGCTACCTGGTGGAGTCATTTAATGACATGACCGGGCGGCTGGAGCGTTCGAATGAAATCGCCACGCTCAGCCGAGAGCATTTAGAGAGCCAACGGGCCTACCTGGAAACAGTCCTGCGCCATGTCTCAACCGGCGTTGTCACGCTGGAACTGGATGGCCTGCTGCGAACGGCCAACGATGCTGCGATTAATATCCTGGGTGATGCCTTGGCGGACTGTATCGGCAAGCAGTTGGATCAGACCGAGCTGGCGTCCTCGGTGGTGAAGCAGTTCTATGAGTTGAATCGCGCCTTTATAGAGCGCGGTCGCGATTGGTCGCAAGACATTGAGGTCTTCCAGAAACAGGGCAGACGTTTGCTGCTCTGTCGTGGTGCTCAATTGCATGATCCGGCGGGCAATATTGCAGGCGTGGTGATTGTGTTTGACGATATGACAGATATCGTGCAAGCACAGCGCAATGAGGCATGGAGCGAAGTGGCGCGTCGGCTGGCGCATGAGATCAAAAACCCGCTCACGCCGATCCAATTGTCGGCCGAGCGTTTGCGGCGTAAATACCTGGCCAAAATGCAGGGCGACGACGCGGAGTTACTGGATCGCCTGACGCATACGATTGTGCAACAGGTGGATGCCATGCAGTCGATGGTCAAGGCCTTTGCCGAATATGCCAATACGCCCGCTGCCCATTTCAAACGCACTGACATCAATCAGTTGATTCTCGAGGTGGTGGACCTCTATCGCGACGTTGATGACAAGGTCGCCTTGTCGGTGCAGCTGGGTACGAATTTACCCTCTATTTCGGCGGATGCGACGCGGATTCGCCAGCTGTTACATAACCTCCTTAAAAACGCCCTTGAGGCGCAAAAAGACGGCACGCGGCCTTTTATTCTGATCAGTACACGGATCGTGATGCGTGACGACTCACGCGTGCTGGAGTTGCGCGTGGAAGACCATGGACCCGGCATACCGGTTGACTTGCTTGATAAGCTCTTTGAACCTTATGTAACATCGAAGCCGAAAGGTACCGGTCTGGGGTTAGCGATTGTGAAGAAGATCGTTGAAGAACATAACGGGCGGGTGTTTGCAGAAAACACGGAAAACGGCGGTGGTTGTATCGTGATGCATTTGCCGCTGAACACCCATGTGCCGCCGCTGGAGCTCTACGTCAATGAGTGACCCTTACATTCTGATTGTCGACGACGAGCCCGATATCCGCAGCCTCGTCCAAGAAATTCTTGAGGATGAGGGGTATAACGTCAGCGTTGCCCAGAGCGGGGAACGCGCGCGGGCCATGGTGGCGGAGCAAACGCCGCAGTTGGTGTTATTAGACATCTGGATGCCCGACGAAGACGGTGTGAGTCTGCTGAAAGACTGGCGCGAGTCGGGTGTGCTGGACTTCCCGGTTGTGATGATTTCGGGCCACGGGACGGTCGAAACCGCCGTCGAGGCAACGCGCCACGGCGCGGTGGACTTTATCGAGAAACCCTTGTCGTTGGCCAAGTTGCTGCTGACGGTGGAGAAGGCGCTGCAGGCACGAGTCTCGACGGACCCGATGGGCCACGAAACGCCTTTCGTGACGCCGTTGATGTCACTGGTGGGCAACAGCACCTATATGACGTCGCTGCGCCAGCAAGTTACAGAAGTGGCGGCTAACGAGCGCGGTGTCTTGATCTCGGGTGAAGCGGCCAGCGGTCGAACCTTGGTGGCCCAGCATATTCACGCGTCAGGCGCGCGCGGGCGCGGGCCATTTATCGTGCTGAGTTGCGACAGTATTTCGCCCGTCAATGCCGAGCGCGAGTTGCTGGGTGACCCCACGCATCCCAACTTGAATGTGGGTTACTTGGAGGCAGCTACCGGTGGGACTCTATTCTTGCGCGATATCGAACAGCTCCCCCAGGCTGCCCAGGCGCTGTTGCTCGAAACCTTAGAGAAGCGGGAAATCCGTAAACGTGGCCCGGTGGCGCGACAGGTGTTTAATGCGCGCCTGGTGTGCTCCACGGGTGGGGATTTGGTCGCGTCTGTCCAGCGGGGCGCGTTTCTGAGCGCGTTGTATGCGCATCTCAGCCAAGATCAGATCATCACGCGGCCTTTGCGTGAGCACCCCGAAGACATTCCGGTGCTGCTCGAATACTATGTCAATTGGTTTGTCGAAAACGAAAGCCTGCCTTACCGACATTTTACGGTGGCAGCGCAAAATCGCTTGCTGAACATGCCGTGGCCGGGGAATCTGCTGGAGCTGAAAAACCTCGTCCAGCGGTTGATGATTCTCAGCCCGGGCGTGGAAATCGATGTCGCACAGTTATCGGAGTTCGCTGCACCAGCGGTGTCACCGTCAGCCCATGCTGACGCCGCGAGTCTTGCGGGCATTTCTCTCGATCTGCCCTTGCGTGAGGCGCGTGCCGCATTTGAGCGCGCCTACATGCTGCATCAGTTGCACTTGGCGGAAGGAAATATCGGTGAGCTGTCAAAGCGAGTCGGGATGGAGCGCACCCATCTTTACCGTAAACTGCGCAGCCTTGAAATTGACTTGGGCAAGGTGCGCGATTGATGATGACTAAGGCAATGTGTTGCGGCTTTCGGTACAATCGCGCGCCTACTCATGAGAACGATTGACCATGCAGGATCGAGATACCGCCACGATGTCTTTCTCCGTCATTGGGGATTGTGGTGATGCTCGCAGGGGTTAATGGATGAAGATCATAGTCTTGGGCGCGGGACAGGTCGGCTCTACCGTCGCCAACAGCTTGGCTAAGGAAAATAACGACATCACGGTGGTGGATACCAACGCGGATGTGCTTAACGACTTGCACAACACGCTGGATATTCGCACGATTCAGGGCAGCGGGTCGCATCCGGCGATTCTCAAAGATGCCGGTGCCGAAGATGCCGATATGATTGTTGCCGCGACCAATGCTGATGAGGTGAATATGGTCGCCTGCCAGATCGCCTACTCGATGTTTCGCACACCGACCAAAATCGCGCGTATCCGCTCACAAGGGTATTTGGCTGAAGGCGCGCAGCTGTTTAAAAACGATAATATCCCGGTCGACGTCTTGATCAGCCCTGAGCGGTTGGTGACTGATCATATCGAACGCATCATCGAGCATCCCGGCGCGTTGCAGGTGCTGGATTTTGCCGATGGCTTGGTCCGCTTGGTGGGCGTGATCGTGGACGAAAACGCCCCCATGAATCAGCGTTGCCTGTCAGTACTGCAGGCCTTGTTGCCCGATGTCGAGTGCCGAGTCACGGCCATTTATCGCAATGAGAAGGGCTTTATCCCCGATGGCAAAACACTGGTGCAGGCCGGTGACATTGTCTTCTTTCTGTCCAGTCGTGCAGACACCAGCGCAGTCATGGGCCAGTTTCGGACGGTAGAGCTGCCCAATCGACGCGTCATGATTGCCGGTGGTGGCAATATCGGCAGTGGTCTGGCGCATCGCCTTGAGGGGCGCTATCAAGTCAAAATCATTGAGGCGAACAAGGATCGATCAGAACTCCTGGCCGCCAATCTTAAGCGCACGCTGGTGTTTGAAGGGGATGCGGCCGACCATGATTTGCTGATCTCTGAGAACATCCAAGACATGGATGTTTTCTGTGCGCTCACGAATGATGATGAGGCCAATATCCTCTCCGCTATGCTGGCTCGGCGCATGGGCGCCGGCAAAGTCATGTCGTTGATCAATCGGCCCGCCTACGTGGATTTGGTCGAGCGTGGGTTTATTGATGTTGCTGTCTCCCCTCAGCAGGTGACCATTGGTTCGTTGCTGACACACATTCGGCGCGGCGATGTGGTAGCGGTTTACTCCTTGCGCAAGGGCGCTGCCGAAGCCATCGAAGCGGTGGCGCATGGCGATGAGACCAACTCCAAAGTCGTCGGGCGCCGTATCGAGGACTTACCGTTGCCGCCCAGCGCGATGATTGGTGCCTTGGTGCGCGATGGTGAGATGATTATTGCGCACCACGATACCGTGATTGCCTCGGAGGATCACATCATCTTATTGGTGGTGAACAAGGAGCATATTCGCGACGTTGAGAAGCTCTTTCAAGTCGACGTTACCTTTATGTAGATCGGGCGTTCTCATGACGCGCCGCACGGGAATGATGCCTTGCAGTTAAAAGTGATTCAACGAGTGTTGGGGTTTTTACTCGCGATCTTCAGCACCACCATGATCCCCCCCATTTTGGTGTCGGTGTATTACAACGACGGCGCGATCATCTCGTTCGTCGATGCGTTTTTTCTGACGCTGGTGACCGGTGTCTTGCTGGTGTGGCCGGTGCGGCACCACAAAGCGCAGCTCAGGTTGCGTGATGGGTTTTTGGTGGTGGTGTTGTTCTGGACGGTACTGGGTGTGTTCGGCGCACTGCCGCTCTACATGCATGACCCCTTGAATCTCTCCGTCGCGCGCGCGATTTTTGAGTCCTTGTCGGGCTTAACCACGACCGGCGCGACCGTCATTGTCGGCCTCGATGATTTGCCCAAATCCATTTTGTTCTACCGTCAACAGGTACAGTGGCTGGGCGGCATGGGCCTGATCGTGCTGGCGGTGGCCATTCTGCCGATGTTGGGCATCGGTGGGATGCAGCTGTACAAGGCGGAGGCGCCAGGACCAAAGAAAGACAAATTGACCCCACGAGTGGCCGAGACGGCCAAGGCGCTGTGGTACATCTATCTCGGTTTGACCTTTTTATGCATGCTGGCCTACTGGGGCGCCGGCATGGAGTTGTTTGATGCCATTGGCCACAGTTTCTCCACCGTGGCCATCGGCGGGTTTTCTACCCATGACGCGAGTCTTGGCTACTACAACAGCCGCTTGATCGAAATGATTGCGGTGGTGTTTATGCTGGTCTCGGGGGTGAACTTCGCGCTGCATTTTATTGCGATGCATTCGCGCTCAGTCATGCCGTACTTTCGTGACAGCGAATTCAAGGCCTATGTGCTGGTCTTGGGCGCGGTGATGGTGACAACGTCGTCCTATTTGTATCTCTCGCACACGGAGGGACTCTCCGATGCGTTTTTTGATGGCATTTTCCATGCGGTGTCCATCGGCACCACGACGGGTTTTACCACGCGCGAATACTTTAACTGGCCAGGCTTTCTGCCGGTGTTGTTGCTGTTTGCGAGCTTTGTCGGGGGATGTGCTGGGTCTACCGGCGGTGGGATGAAAGTCATACGCTTTCTGCTATTGTTAAAGCAAGGTAAACGCGAGTTGACGCGCTTGGTTCATCCCAAAGCGAAAATCCTGGTCAAGGTGGGCAACCACCCTTTGCCTGATAACGTCATTGATGCCGTGTGGGGTTTTTTCGCGACCTACGTGGCGCTGTTCGCGGTGATGCTGTTGCTGATGATGGCAGCTGGGCTGGATCAGATCACGGCCTTTTCTGCGGTTGCCGCGTGCCTCAACAATTTAGGCCCGGGCCTGGGTGAAGTGGGTGCGAACTATTCCACCTTGGGTGATGGGCCGCTGATGATTCTGTGTTTTGCGATGTTGCTGGGGCGGTTAGAGATTTTCACATTGTTGGTGTTGTTCACGCCCGACTTCTGGAGAAAATGACCTTGTCGGAGACGCGTGAAAAGTGGGATGCACGGTATGCGGATTTACCGCTCAGTGAGCCAGAAGCGTCTCGCGTATTATCGGAGAATCGACATCTCTTGCCGACTGACGGTAAAGCGCTGGATTTCGCCTGTGGGCGCGGTGGCAATGCCTTACTCCTGGCGGCTTCGGGTTTACAGACCTCGGCGTGGGATATCTCACCTGTGGTGATTGCACAGCTGCGCGAGTTTTGCGACGCGCGGGGTGTGGCCGTCGAGGCGCAGGTGCGTGATGTGCTGCACCAGCCGCCGGAAGCGGGGGCTTATGATGTCATTACCGTATCGCGATTCCTTGAGCGCAGCTTACTCCAGGCCCTGGCTGCCGCACTGACGCCAGGCGGCGTGCTGTTTTATCAATCGTTCACGCAGGAGAAAAGCTGCGAAGTGGGGCCGCGAAGCCCACAGTATTTGCTTGAGAAAAATGAGTTGCTCACGGCCTATCGCGGGCTGCGTGTTTTGTCTTTTCGCGATGAAGGTACGCAGGGCAATATGCAAGCCGGGCTACGGCATGAGTCTTGGATTATTCTACAAAATGAGGCCCTATCATGACTGACACCGGCGTGTTTGAAAAAATGCTGGCTCTGGGTGAAGACAATGCACTGTTACGATTTACGTTGGGGTCGGCGTTTTACAAGCAGGAGCGCTACGACGAGGCCGTGATGCATTTACGCAAAGCCGTAGAATTCACTCCCGAATACACGGCGGCTTGGAAGGTACTCGGGCGTTCGCTACTCGACGCTGAGCGCTTTGAAGAGGCACGTGACGCCCTGACGCACGGCATCGAAGTCGCCGAAACCAACGGGGACAAGCAGGCGGAGAAAGAAATGCGCACATTCTTGCGCCGCGTGCTCAGGCAGCTGGATAACGACTGAGCCTGACATGTCTGAGTCTCTGGATAAGAAAGGCGGGGCTGTGGTCGCCGGGGCAGAGCACCGGTTGACGCTGAGGCACTTTCACCCGCGCTATTGGTTAACGTGGTTGGGTATCGGTTTGGTGAGTGCCTTGTGGATCTTGCCGCGACGCTGGCGTGATGGGCTTGGCGGGTGGCTGGGTGATTTTTACCGCCGACGCGAAAGCAATCATCGCCGTTACGCGCGTGTCAATTTGGCGCTGTGTTTTCCGGACTTATCGGTCGATGCGCGGGAAGCCATGCTGGCCGAGCACTTCCGTGCCTTTTTCCGCACCATGTTGGATGCGCCCCTGTTTTGGTGGGGAACGGACGCCATGGTCAAAAAACGCGTTCGCGTGGTCGGCCAAGACGCTGCGGATGAGGCGATAAAAAATGGCGACAGTGTGATCTTTTTGGTCAGTCACTGTATGGCCATTGACGTCTGTACAACCGCGCTGGCGATCGACTACAAAATGCAGGGGTTTTATAAGCCGTTTAAGGACCCGGTGGCGGACTGGCTGATCTTTCGCATGCGCTCCAAGCGGGGAGGGCGGCTTGCCGCTCGCGGTGAAGGGTTTAAAACCGTGATTCGCGACCTGAAACGCGGTATGACCTTATTCTACCTGAGCGATGAAGACCTTGGGCGCGACGGGTCAGTTTTTGCGCCGTTCTTTGGTCAGCCGAAATCCACGCTCGCCATGTTGCCAAGAATTGCCAAGATGACGAACGCGAAGGTGTTTCCCGTCTATGCGCATTACGTGCAAGAAGAGGGGCAATACCAAATCAGCATCTTACCCGCGTTACAGGATTACCCCGAAGGCGATCCGGTACGGGACGCGGCTCGGCTCAACCAGGCCACAGAACACACCGTGATGATTTGCCCCGAGCAATATTTGTGGAAGCTGCGTTTGTTCAAAACCCCCGTGACGCCTGGTGACAAAAGCGTGTATCGGAAAGTGGAGCACGGCGAACTGGAGTTGCCGTTGTGAACGTAAGCGCAGGTTTTAGGGGCGCCAGTTCATTGCGATGATCACGCAGCTTGGCGTGCTTTTTCTCGTCTGGTTGGTTTACTTTGCTGTACACAGCGCGACTGCGTCGTTGACGGCAAAGCAATTCGTGAACACGCGCTGGCCCGGCGCAGCGCGCTACTATCGCTTGGCGTATAACGCGTTTTCTGCACTGACGCTGTTGCCACCGTTGTACCTGATGTGGATATGGCGAACAGAGCCTGTGATTGCGTGGTCCGGTTGGGCGTTCTGGATTGCTCAGTTGGCGGCGGCGATCGCGATCGTGCTGTTTTATCTGTCAACCCGGTACTACGACATGGGCGCCTTCTTGGGCACCCGTGCGGCGCAATCATCGCCCGAGGACGCAGCGACACCGGAGACATTCTGTCTGTCGCCATTTCATCGCTTCGTGCGGCATCCGTGGTACTTTTTTGGGTTGGTGGTGTTGTGGACCCGGAATATGGATGCCATGCAACTGCTCAGTACTGTCGCGGCCACCGCTTATCTGGTGATGGGGTCGAAGCTGGAGGAGCAAAAATTGATTCAGGAATTTGGTGAGGTGTACGCACGTTACCGAGAACGGGTCCCTGGGCTTGTGCCTCTGCCAGGCAAGTATCTGAAAAAAGAAGACATTATCTGAGGATGAGGTCACATGGGAAGTGCTAAATGGATGTTGCTATGGGTGTTAATGTTGGTGTTGATGACGACCGGGTGCGCGTCTATCTCGACCTTTGATCAACGGCAGCGTGGGCAGCCGCTAATCTTCTCCGGCACCCGCCTGAACGTGCATGGCATCTGCTACCCCGGACAAACACCGAAACATTTTGCTGTCCAACCACCGGCTTATCCATGGCTCGATTTGGCGCCAAGTGCGGTGCTTGATGTGCTCGTATTGCCCGTCACTGTGGCCGGAGCGGCGTACTTTAGCGTGACCGAATAGCCGCTATGTGCGCATGTATGGCGCGCACGGAATCAGCAATATTCTAAAATTTCTCTTGAATTGCAAATGATAACAATTATCATTAACTTGATTGCTATCATTTTCTGGTCAAAGCGATGTTACACACAAACGAATGGTGTTGCCCATCCGCGCGGGAAAACCCGCTGCTGGAAGTCGGTATCGCAAATAGCCGTAAGAAAATCTGGGATTTAGGAAAGCACTTCCACTGCAGTATCGTAGGGACGTGTCTGCACCCGTTTGAGCTGAAGAAGCTCGCGACCAAATCACGCCTAAATCTCGCTGATGTGCATTGTGATTACCATCTGCATCAATTGGTGGTCGCACAGGTGGGGCAGCGCAAGTCACGCTTGGCCAAGCTGGTTCAGAACCACCTGGATAAAAAGTACAAAGCGACGCTGCATGTGACCTCTGAGCTGACGTCTGCTGTGGACTTACAACAGTACTGGGCCGATGCGCATCAGCGCTCAGATATCCATGCAGCCTATTGGGCGCTGGTGACGCATCCGATGGCGTCCCAGAAACTTTGTGAAAAAGCCTACGGGCAAATCCACATGCTCTCCCATCTGTCGGGTGAGAATCGCCGTGGTCAAGAACAGAAGATCGCCCATCTAAAAAAACAGTATTCGTTGATGGAGGAGAAGTACCGCGCCTCGCTCCTGAAGAACCGCGAACGCATCAAAGAGAAGAATCGCGAGTTGGAGCGCATACGGACGCGGCCGGAGCAGACGGCATCGGAGCGCAGCGATCCGTCTGCCAATTTGCGGCTGCGGATTGAAGCGGAGAATCTCACCGCAAAACTCAGTATGGAGCGCCTGAAACGCGAACGTGTAGAAGACGAGCTGCATGTGGCTTTGTCGGCGGCCGAGCGATTGCGCGACCAGTTGGCTGAGCGCGATGCCTTGATCGAGACGTTGCGCAAGCAGGCGGAGAGTGCGGCTGGTTTGTTGGCCGTTGCGGATGCCGATGACGCCGACGCGCTCGACAGTGTGGTGCCTCTGGACCAAGATCAGGAGGTCGATCTGGTGGGACGATGCATTTTGTATGTGGGAGGTCGCTCTCGCCAATGCAGCCGCTTTAGGCAGATGGTTGCCAAGCGCAATGGCAAATTCTTGCATCACGATGGGGGCCTTGAAGACACAAATCGATTGGATTCTGTGTTAGCGCGAGCAGATGCGGTCATGTGCCCGCTGGACTGCATCAGTCACAATGCGATGAACAAGGCAAAAAAATATTGTAAAAACGCAGGAAAACCTTTGATCATGCTTGAAAAATCGAGTTTGTCCGCGTTTTCAAACGGACTTGGCAAGGTGCTTAATCAATGAGTCGTGTGAGCGTGTCAATGGATGAGAAAACGCTGGACAGGTTGATGTCCAGTGGTGCTCTGTGTGTTGCGGATATCAAGTGCCTGGATTGTGATTCCAAGGCCTGCGTCTGGCGATTGGCACTGCGCAACTCGGTGCGGCCACCGCCCGATTGTCCGAGGAAGCCGCAGGGTATTTTATACAGTTTGAAGCTGGCGCGAGATAAAGCAGCACAAACCGTCAAAAAACCCTTCTCTTGAGTACAAGAGCCGGCCAGTACCCTTCCGCTAACCCTGCAGCGCTGTCCGGTGTGCGTCACAGTGACGCACTTTGTTTTTGCGTCAAGCATGTCTGTTTCTATCCAAGCCTGACCCTAAAAAAAGCCGTGAAGCCGGCGTCCTTCGGGTGTATTCTGGCCCCAAAAAAAGCCATATCAGAACGCCACTCGCGCGCCTAGTATCTGAGAGTCTGTTTCAGCTTATCGCATTCTCGCTGCGGACAAAGAGGTTCTAGACAGGCCTCAACGATTTGTGACCTCAGACATCCAGAGCGATTAAGGGGTAGGCGTAAACGGCTGTTTTTCCTTTGGAGGTAGACATGGCGGGACCTTTCTATCCGCGCTTTGAGACCTTGTGCATTCATGCGGGTCAACGCACAGAGGCAGAGGCCCAGGGGCAGTCAAGCGTCGTTTTTGTCGGCAATAGCTTTAGATTCCGTGATATGGACCATGCTGCTTCACTGCATGCGTTGGCGACGTCAGGGCATACATCCTCAGCAATCTCGAATCCCACGGTCGCCACACTTGAGTCACGCCTCGCCGCGCTTGAAGGTGGCGTCGCGGCCGTGGCCACCGCGACGGGCATGGCGGCGATTCATCTGGCCATGACCTCATTACTGAACGCTGGCGATCATGTTGTTGCGACACATGTGCTCAATCCCAAGACGCGTCAATTGTTGACGCGAACCTTGGCGCGGTTGGGTGTTGTCACGACGTTTGCGGACTTTCGCGATGTGCGGGCCGTGCGCTCGGCGATGCGTACCGACACACGCCTGATCTTTGCGGAAACGGTCGCGCTCCCAACCGGAGAAGTCACTGATATTGAGGCGGTGGCAGCTGTCGCACGCGAGTACACAGTGCCCCTGATGATCGATGCCACAGCCACCACGGCCTACTTGATGCGACCCATTGACTTGGGGGCGGACATTGTTGTGCAGTGTCTGGGTGGGTATGTTTGCGGTAGCGATACTGCAATTGGTGGTGTTGTCATCGATTCCGGTCGTTACGATTGGTCGTCGTCCGGGTACTATCCGCAGTTCACCCAAGCGGCTGCTGATGATTCGGGGATTCACTTCGTTGATGACTTTGGTGTTCATGCGTATTCCATGTACTTGCGCTATGTCGGGTTAGCGGATACAGGGGCTGCGCTCTCTCCACTCAGTGCGCTTCAAATACTGCAAGGCTTGGATACACTTTCACTGCGTATGCAAAGGCAAGTCGATAGCGCGTCGGCGATTGCGACGTTTTTACAGGCGCAGTCATCGGTTGCCGCCGTTCATTGGCCCTCGCTGGAAACCCATCCGAACTATGCCTTGGCGCGGCGTGTATTGCCACGTGGCGCGGGTGCCGTGCTCGGCGTGAGCTTGCAGGGTGGGCGTGAGGCGGTCGATGTGTTTGTTCGGGCATTGCAGCTGATTGAGCATCAGGGAGGTGTGGGCACTCGCTGCACATCGGTCTTGCATCCGGCGACCACGACGCATTATTTATACAACTCTGGTGATCTGTCCCAGTGTGGTATTGGCGACGAGTTGGTTCAGCTAAGCGTAGGGCTGGAAGATACCGATGATTTGATCAGTGATCTGTCACGCGCGCTGCGTCAGGTTGCCAAGCATGCGGAGAGGCAACCATGAACGTGGATGTGCAGGGTCAAACTTGCCAACTATATACCGGCGGCACCGACTTTAATCACTCTCAGCCGTGTCTTGTGTTTATTCATGGCGCCGGCATGGATCACACGTTCTGGGCGACGAGCGCGCGCTACTTTGCTCGGTCGGGGTACAGCGTGTTGGTGCCAGATTTGCCGGGTCATGGAGGTTCACCCTGCTCAGCCCTGGATTCGATCCCGGCGTATGCCGATCATGTGTTGGCTTTGTTAGCCTCTCTGAACGTTGCTCAGGCAGCTCTGGTCGGACACTCGATGGGGTCGCTCGTGGCGATGGAGATGGCGGCCAGGCAGCCGTCCTTGGTCACGCGCTTGGTGCTGTTGGGCGCGGCATTCCCGATGCGAGTGAGTGATGCTTTGCTTGACGCTGCGAACGCTGAAGACCCCAGTGCCTATGACATGGTGGCAGGTTTTGGAACAGCGTATCGATCCCGCTTGCAAGGCGGCGCGATGCTGGGCGGCAATCTCTATCACAGCTTGCGAGTGCAATTGGCGCGCAATCGTCGAGGGACGTTGTTCAACGCGCTGACGGCCTGTAACACGTATGATGAAGACGCCTTGGCATTGGCGGACATCATCTGCCTAACAACGTTCATCGTTGCGGATCAAGACATGATGACGCCGGCTGCGTCAGCCTTAGCGTTGGCGGAACAATTGCCGGCAGGTCGCACACTGACTGTCGCGAACTGCGGCCATATGCTCGTGCTGGAACAGGCGCAAGCCACGCAGATGGCGTTGCATCAGGCGCTGATTGACGGGGACTGAACAACCAAAGGCATCTGACGCTATAATGCGCGCATTTTCCACAGAGACAGCCACATGCCACTGATTGAAACCGCGCATCACGTATTGGCACTGCTGGATTTAACCCGGCTGGACGTAAGCGATAGCCCAGAACAGATGCGCCAGTTTTGCCAAACGGCGATGACTGACTACGGTCCCGTTGCGGCAGTCTGTATTGATCCGGAGTGCGTTGCCGTCGCCTCTGAGGTGCTCGCGGGGCAGCCGGTGAATATTGCATCGGTGGCCAATTTCCCACAAGGTTGGCCGGACCCTGAGCGCGCCAAGAAAGAAATCATGCAGATTGCTCGCGATGGCGGTGATGAAGTGGATGTTGTCTTTCCGTGGCGCAACGCATTGGACGGTGATTTAAACGCAGGCGCGGATTTGGTGTCGGGTTGCAAGAGTCGATGCGGCAACCAAATCACACTCAAGGTGATCCTCGAAACGGGCGAGTTACAGGATGCCGCATTGATATACCGCGCGAGCCGGGTGGCGCTGGATGCGGGGGCGGACTTTATCAAAACCTCTACGGGAAAGCGCGATCAGGGCGCGACACTGAGCGCAGCGGAGGCGATGTTACGCGCGATTGCGGATCACGGTGATGGTGGGATCAAGATCTCGGGCGGTGTGAAAACCGTCGCCGAAGCCGATGCTTATTTGAGCGTGATTCGCCAAACCCTAGGAGCTGATTGGATCAGTGCGAAAACCGTTCGCATCGGTGCCAGTGGCTTGCTCAACGATGTCATGACGGTTCTGCATCAGGGCGAATAGCCCATCGTTGTGATTTGAGGCATGTCATCGTTTGTGCGGCTCAGGCTGCGTATGCTTTGGAAAGTTTTTTTTGTTAAGGAGCTGTGATGCCTCGACTACAGCTGGATATGCCCAGCCATTATTTCTATTCAACCACCTTGCCCGTTCGCATCAGCGATATTAATTATGGCGGCCATTTGGGCAATGATGCGGTATTAGCGCTGGCGCACGAAGCGCGGGTGCGCTTCTTAAATCACTACCACTACAACGAGCTGGATATTGAAGGCTTGGGCCTGATAGTGGCGGATTCGGCCATCGTCTACAAAGCGGAGGCCTTTTATGGCGACGCCGTGCAGATTGAAGTGACAGTCACCGATTTTAATCGTTACGGCTGCGACTTTTACTATTTGCTCAGCAATAAAGACAGTGCCGTTGAGATTGCGCATGCAAAAACAGGCGTGGTGTTTTTTGATTATTCTGCGCGCAAAGTGGTGAGTATGCCCGCGTCGTTTAAAGCATGCTTTATTAAGGAATTGTAAAACACGTTAAAAAACTAAGGATTTCTGCCGTTTAGTCTCTCCATTTGCTGGCTCACGTCAAAAAAAATGTTGCAGCGTGATAAAATGCGCGTCTTGACTGCGGCGATGGGCGGCAGTCTTGAGTTATCTGAACGATTTTCAGCAAAAACAATACACTATCTATCGCTAGTGATCGCCTGCAGCCTGTGCAGGAGTGGCTTCAGCAAGTATAAAAACAGTAAAGGTAAGTTATGGCTCCTATTGAAAGTGACGAAATCCTCAACGATTGGAAGACACGTCAATCGCTTGCGGAAAAAATGATCCCCGTGGTCGGCCAGTTGTATCGCGACCAAGGTATCGTGATTCGCGTGTTTGGGCGCCGACTGATGGACGGTTCCAAACTCGATATCCTCAAGGCTCACAAGTTTGCTCGTCAAATGGTTGGCGAGGAGCTGGACATCGAGCAAAGCTTCTCCATGCTTGAGGCGCTCAGCAAACTCAAGGTGTCTCCGGCACGTATTGATCTTGGCAAACTGTGCCACCACTACGCCGAGTCTGGTAACGGCCGCAGCATGCATGACTACTTGCAGGAGACCCTGTCGGACGTCATTACTGATCAGCCAGTGGATCAGGGCGAGCCTAAGGACGTTGTGCTTTATGGCTTCGGCCGAATCGGTCGTCTGGTTGCACGCATGCTCATTGACCGCACGGGCGGTGGTTACAAGATGCGTCTGCGAGCCATTGTCGTTCGTGGAAAAGGTGGCGACTTTGAGAAGCGCGCCAGCCTGCTGCGACGCGATTCTGTGCATGGGCCGTTCTCGGGTTCTATCACGACTGACGAAGCGTCTAACTCGATTATCGCCAACGGTAATGTGATCCGCCTGATCTACGCCAACTCGCCTGACGAAGTGGATTACACGCAGTACGGCATTGATAATGCCCTTATTGTAGACAACACCGGCATCTGGAAAGATGAAGACGGCCTTGGCCTGCACCTGAAAGCCCGTGGCGCCTCAAAAGTCCTGTTGACCGCACCCGCGAAAGGTGAGATCAAGAACATCGTCTACGGTGTCAACCACGAAGAGATCAGCCCTGAAGATAAGATCCTGTGCGCGGCTTCGTGTACGACCAATGCGATCGTACCGGTGCTGAAGGTGATCAATGATCATTTCGGTATTCGTAACGGGAACATTGAAACCGTTCACTCATACACGAACGATCAGAACCTGATTGACAATTACCACAAAGCTGAGCGTCGTGGTCGCAGCGCACCCTTGAACATGGTGTTGACCTCAACAGGGGCGGCGAAGGCCGTTGCAAAGGCACTGCCCGAACTCGCGGGTATCCTGACCGGTAACGCCATCCGTGTACCCACGCCGAATGTGTCTATGGCGCTGATGAGTCTCAACCTCAATCAAGGCACGAGCAAAGATGAGTTGAATGCCTTCTTGCGTGATAAAGCGCTGAACTCTTCTCTACAAGAGCAAATCGGCTACACTTCGTCGACAGAACTCGTCTCGACTGACATGGTGGGCTCCGTCAATGCGGGTGTGATTGATTCTGCCGCGACCATCGTTGATGGTGACAGAGTTGTGTTGTATGTTTGGTATGACAATGAAGCCGGCTACAGCAGCCAGGTCATTCGCGTGATGCAGGATCTGGTGGGCTTGAAGCTGCCTGACCTGCCGTAGCGGATAGCGTAGTCCCCCTAAAAAAGCCCGGCATTCTCGCCGGGCTTTTTTGTGCGCGACGTGTTGGTTCGGATTCCGCCGCCACAGGGCAGTGTTGAGTGATGATTGAGATGCGCAGGAGATCTGGATCTGAAAAGATGTGAGTCACATACACATTGCTGATGCAGAGCTGACTATCATGCAAGCGCCGATGGCGGGCGTGCAAGACACCGCGTTGGCGATTACCGTCAATTCAGCGGGTGGGCTGGGGTCTCTACCCTGTGCAATGCTGTCACCGAGTCAGCTCGCAGCGGAGTTGCAGGCCCTAAAACAGGCTAAGGGTGCTGCTATCCACGCCAACTTCTTTTTTCATGCAGTGCGCCTGACGATGATGCAGATTTACAGGCGCGGTGGAGAGAGACGTTGACGCCGCGATGGCTTTAAGGTGCTGCTGCGGCGGCCGAAGCGCTTGGCAGAGACGACTTCACCCCGCTGTGGTGCAGCCAAAATGCCACCGAGGCACGCGCGATAGCGCGGTGGACATGACTAAGGCTCTTGCTGCCCGCTGCGCTGCTTGGACTGAGCGAAATGTGTCTCAGGCGGATGATGTCTTAATCGTGCTTCGCTGTTTCCTGTGCGAGTCGTTCAGCGAGCACTTGCATCACTCTAATCGCAAAGTTGGGTGTTTGATCGACCATAAATAAAAAGCGCTTTTTGCTGATTTGTGCGATTTCGCAGTCAACTTTCGCGATGGCCGATACGCTGTGGCGGGTGTTGTTGATCAGGGTGACCTCGCCAAAGATATCACCTTGTGTGAGTGTTGTGAGTGTCCTGTTGTCTCGCTCCAAGGTGACTTCACCTTGAACGATGTCGTACAGGTATTCGCCGTCGTCACCTTGCTGAAAGATGTGTTCTCCAGCGCGATAATGGTGGCGGTCTTCGGGGTGATGAAATACGTCAAAGCGGGGCATAAGCGCGGTGCCTATTCCTTCTACTATACTAGAGGCTGTCGTCAGGAGTTTGTTTAGCCACTATTCTACCTGATAGTGCGCGCATTGCACGCCAATGCAACTGCGGTGGCTAAGCGCTGGATGTCTAGCGCCTATGGTTTTACAGGGCTCATCAACCTAAGAGGATAGCACGTGCACTATCTATTGGTATGGATTGGCGGCGTGGTGCCATCAATCGTATGGGGGCTGGGTGGAGTAGGCCGTTGTTCAGGGCTAGATCCTTGTGAACCGGTCGTGGCAGGGTTCCTTGAGCAAGTCATGGTCGCCTCCGCCTTGCTGGTTATCGGCTTGTGGCTGGCGACGATGTATCGTCAACGCCTATTTGGGCGGCCAAAGTCTAAACAGCATCCGCTGATGTACCTCGTCTACGGGGGGATGCTCGGAGGCGTCTTGCTGTGGGTGCAGCCCGCGAACGTGATGGCGTCTGCTGCGGGGCTGGTGATATGGCTCAGTATTGCCTTTATCGCTGGCAATGTGATGGCGCAACTGGTGAGGCGCCATTGAATGTTCTCATAGATTGCTTTCTGAGCTGTAAATGTACAGGCTTGTATTATAAAATTTCTTTGTCCAGCGTCAGCTCCGCTGCGTAGTTTTCGATCAGCGTTTGCGCTTTCTCGATAGCATCTTGTCCATCGCGCTGTGTTTTTTCCAGGGCGCGTTTGGGGATTTCCGAGGCCGTAGCATTTGTGTTGTTATATGCACCCTCTCCATAAGTTTTGCTGATCAGCGAGGGTAGATGAGGGACCAGCACTTGGCGATATAAAGTGTCAACATTCTTCCACAAGACGCGACTCTCTCGCACAAAGGTTTCGGCGAGATGGTGCTTGTCATCAATGCTTTTAACTTCTCGCGCTTGTTTCCAGAAAACCTGAGACTTTTCCCTGATCAGGCTCAGCACGTCAGCAGTATCTTCCACAGCAGAGGCGAGATTTGAATTCATGGTATTGTCGGTATCCGCGCGCGCCAGCAACGTGGGTAGATGTTGCTCAAGCAGTTCATTGCCCGTCTCCAGCACAAGTACTGGGGTGAGCAGGTCGTGTATTAACTTGGATTCTTGTTCGATACTGGTGCTTTGGAATTCGTTTTCATCCGCCGGCGTCCCTGTGGGTGTTTCGCTTGAGTGGGCGCCACTCAAGTATTCTGAAAGTGTGTCTAGCAGTAGTGTTTCGTCTACCGGCTTCAGGACCAGCGTGTTAAATCCAGATTGTAAGCAGCGAGACATCAGCTCGGGCCTCGAATCACCACTTAATGCGATGATGGGTACTGTCGCGTAGTGCTTGAAGCGCGAGAACGTAGCTCCAGATCGGATTTGCTCAGTTGTTTCCCAGCCGTCTATACCAGGCATGTGTAGATCCATGATCACAGCGTCAAATGGTTCGAGTTCCATTTTGCGCAGAGCGGATGCACCGCTATGCTCACAGTGTACTTTCGCACCGTGAGGTTCCAGCCTGTATTTTACGTTAATGCAGTTAATATCTTCGTCATCAATGACCAGAATCGATTTCCCTTTGAGGATGTGCCAAGGGTGAGAGTTTTGCTCATTCTCTATGGCGGTGGTAATGCACTGAGACAGTCCGCGCAGAAATGTTAGCGTTGACACATCCTTGCTCAAGAAAGCCGTTGCGCCTGCGTCTATACATTGTTGTTGGGTGTTGTCATCAGGGCAGCCACTGTAGGCGAGAATAGGTAAGGTTTTGTGCTTGCGACATTGGTCGGCATGAAAAAATTGTCCATCGCGAATGAGTCGAATGGCGGTGAGTCCGTCCATGCCAGGCATGATCGCGTCCATGACAACCATGTCGCAGGGGTTTGACTTTAAGTGGATCATTGCGTCTTGCGCATTGTCGATGATGGTCGCAGAGAACTTGCCTTCAGGTAGTTCGGCAAGACGTCGCTGTATGATCTCCGGTTCATCATCAACAAACAAAATATCAAAACCCTCCAATTTGCGAAGTTCCTCTGCACACTTCTTCTGTAGGCTGCTCTCTAACGCAGAGGCTGATACTGGCGGGAATGACAGTTGAAACTGCGTGAACGCGCCAGTTTGTGACTCGCATTGAATCTGACCGGCGAACATTCGCATCACTTTGCGACAGAAAGCCAATCCAATGCCGGTTCCGCCTCGCCCACCGCCTTCTGATGTATAAAACTCGTCGAATATATGCGGTAGACGCCTCGCAGAAATGCCATCCCCATTATCGCGTATCGTTAAAAAATTAGCTGAGCCATTGCTGTCAGTTGAGATTAAGATCTGGCCGTCATCATTAAGGTGAGCCAATGCGTTCTTGAGCAAATTGAAAATGACATGCATGAGCAACACATCAGATCCAAAAAAAGTAAAGTCTTGTGAGCAGCGAGTAAATACCTTCGACTTCTCTCTTGCCGAACCGAAGGGGTAGCGCGCCAAAGCGCTGTCAATAACGGTCTTAATGGAGTGATGATCAAACTGTTGTTTGCTGAGGTTGCGACTGCCCAGATCCATGAGCAGCATATTAATGATGGTATTGGCGTGTGTGACTTCGCGGATATTGCTCTGGAGTGATTGATCGATCAAGCGTCTGCGGGGATCTGACGGTGATGATAGACCCAATTCTGCGACGGACTCTCGAGCTTTGCGAGCATGATGCTCGATACTGAGTAGCGGTGTCCGCAACTCATGAGCAAGTTCTCCTCCTACTGACGCCATGGCTTTTAACTTTGCCTGTCGGAGCTTAGCTGACTGATAGTTGAATAATCCACCCGCAATAATGACAAACAGATAAACGGGGATTTGGATCAGGTAGAGTTCTAAAGCGACAGGGTCTGGAGTTGTTGCAAAGTACGCTGTGATGGCTAATGCACTGCCGATGACATGTATAAGAAGTGCCAGGAACCAATCGTGAGCGACCATAACCAGGAGCGTTAACCCCGCCATGGCTGACATGCTCCAGACAATATTGCAGTTATTTTTGAGTAAGAGAAAGGTGAAGAAAAATGACATGCAGTAGGCGCATACATACAGCCAGAAAAGTCGTATGTATATACGACTTTTTCCTTCAAGTCGCTGCATCTGTGTAACTGTTAGCGCGGTCACAAAACCTACGACACTTAATCCAATATTGTCGTAAGGATGCGGGAACAATTCATGCCATATCCCATAAAACATGGGGAAACCTATGGCGCCAACGAGACCTAGAATCTTTATATGGGGAAGTGAGTATTCTATTGACTCGTCGAGAGATTTTTCAATACGACTTGCGATAAACCAGAATAAGGAAACCATTGACGTCATCTAGCTGTATTCCTTTAACAGTCGTTATTCTATCCGAATTACAATGTTAGCATGTTTTGTAGCTATTTGCCAGGCTCGAAACTTGCCAGTGTAACACTAATTTTAACTCTCTCTGGAATGGAATACCGTAATGAGCACGGATGATCGTATAAAAAATAAAGGCTACCCCACATTTCTCACACAGAAGATAGACGATTATAACGATCGAATAATGACTGATGGTCAAGGTCATCATCTGATGAGAGGGCGTGCTGCCAGTAAAGATGATGTACACATTTGTAGTAATGACTATCTGTCACTCGCCAACCATCCACAAGTCATTGATGAGCAGATATCGATTCTAAATCAGCAAAGCGAATACATGCTCATGTCGGCAGTATTTTTAGATGATCAGAATCCCCAAATATTGCTGGAAAACCAGTTTGCAGAATTCTTTGGTTCGAAAGATGGCATTTTGTGCCAGTCGGGCTATGCGGCAAATGTCGGGTTGATCCAAACCGTGGTTGAAAATACAAATGCTCCGGTTTTTATTGATCTGTACGCTCATATGTCTCTTTGGGATGGTATCAAAATGGCAGATCAAACACCCATTCCCTTCCGACACAATGACGTGGAACACTTGCGTCAGTTGATCATGCGGCATGGGCCGGGATTGGTGGTGGTGGACTCCGTGTATAGCACCAATGGCAGTGTCTGTCCGCTGCGCGAGTTGGTGCCTATGGCGCATGGGATGGGGTGCACGCTGTTGGTTGATGAGTCACATTCCTTAGGGACGCATGGCCCGCAGGGGCGTGGCATGGTGGTCGAGTACGGGTTTGAGGACATGGTGATGTTTCGCACCGCGAGCCTGGCCAAAGCGTTTGCAGGACGAGCCGGTTTGATTTTGTGTCCGGAAGGTTTTGCTGACTATTTCAAGTGCACGTCCAAGCCTTCGATTTTCAGTTCGACCATGCTGCCCTATGAGGTCGTGGGTTTGCAGAAGACCTTAGAACTCATCAAAGACGCCGATGATCGGCGAGCCCAGTTGCGACAAAACACGCGCTTTTTGCAAAACCATATCAGCGACTTGGGTTACAGCATTGATGACAGTCAGGCGCAGATTATTGCTTTAGAGTCTGGGCCGGAGTGGGACACGATCCGCTTGCGCGATGCCCTAGAGAGTCGTGGCATTTTTGGTTCTGTGTTCTGCGCGCCGGCGACGGCGAAGACGCGTTCGTTGATTCGCCTATCGATCAATTCGGGGCTGACGGAGATGCAGCTGCACCGCGTTGTGCGTGCCTGTCGCGAGATCGTCACGGAGCTTGATGTGCCAAACTGGAAGTCCACCAAACGCAAAGCGCGTGCTCAGGCGGCAGGCGTGCGTAAAATCGCGTAATCGCATCCGGCGCCGTTATCAGCACCAGGCGCCAATCAACGAGCCCCGTCCGTTTGCCAGTGTCAGGCCCGCTCTGGGCCTGGCCTCATTGAGCGCCTCGTCGATCCTCACCGAACCAGATCGTATCGAACTTCCCGATTCATCAGACCGAAGCGGTATACTGCGTGTCACCTTCTGCAGACCCCGTTCGCTTTCGCAATGCTGCGTCGCACAGTCGGTGTTGGACCACTAGGACACACGCACAACATGTTTCAGTTTTTCGAGAATCTGATAGACCCGCTCGCCCAGCACGACGTCGTCCGTCCTCCCCAGACGGTTAAGGGCTTTATCCTGCATTTTCTATTTCCATTCCGTTATTTGCTGGCATTGACTTTGGTGCTGACCGGGATTTCAGCCGTGACGGATCTGTTGTTGTACACATTTCTGGCGAAGATTGTCGATTGGATGACGGTGACGCCGGCGGAGGCATTTTGGGAAAGCCACGGCATGGCGCTCCTGGGTATGTTCGCGGTTGTTGCGATTGCTCGGCCGGTATTTCTGATCTCATCTCGGGCCTTGATTAATCTGGCGATTACGCCGGGTTTGGCCAATACGGTGCGATGGCGCAATCATCGCTATGTGTTGCGCCAGAGTTTGCACTATTTCTATGGCGATTTTGCGGGCCGAATTTCGCAAAAGGTGATGCAAACCGGGGTTGCGTTAGGTGGGATGCTTCTCAACCTGCTCGATGGGCTCTGGTTTCTGTTGATTTACTTGGTGGGCGTTTTTGTGTTGTTTACGCAAATCAACGCGCAGTTGCTGATGCCTGTGTTGGTGTGGATGGCGGCTTACCTCTGGGTTGTTGTGTCGATGGTGCCGCCCGTGCGACAGCGGTCTGCCGATGTGTCTGAGGCCACGTCGGGGTTGACCGGGAGGCTGGTGGACAGTTACACCAATATACTGTCTGTGAAGCTGTTTGCGCACTCTGATAGAGAAGAGCGGTTTGCCGCTGAGGCTGTCGATCGGTTAACCCGCTCGACGCAGTTTATGATGCGCGCTGTGCTCAAAATGACCGCAACACTGTCTGTGCTCAATGCGTCGTTGATTGTCAGTATGGCGGGATTGTCAATTTACCTCTGGCAGCAAGGGCGTATCTCCGTGGGTGAAATCGCGATGGTCAATGGTTTGATTATCCGGCTCAACCAAATGTCGGGCTGGATACTGCGCACCATCACCGCACTTTTTGAAAGCATAGGCACCTTGCAGAATGGCATCGACACCATATCTCAGCCGAATTTATTGCCTGATAAGCCACGTGCTGGTAAGTTAGATGTGCGCCGTGGTGAAGTCACTTTCGATGCGGTGAGCTTTGGTTATCATGGCCAATCCGGTTCCGCGATTGATGCAGTGTCCCTCAATATCCAGCCGGGTGAAAAAGTCGGGTTGGTCGGGT
>DOIU01000060.1:38966-43972 GCA_003511825.1 Gammaproteobacteria bacterium
GTCGGGTTGGTCGGGTGATCTGGGGCGGGTAAGTCCACACTGGTGAACCTGCTGCTCCGACTATACGATCTCGACAGCGGTGCAATATGCATTGATGGCCAGAATATTCGTGACGTTCGCCAGGAAAACTTACGCCAACACATTGCGGTGGTGACACAGGATACGTCGTTGTTGCATCGCTCTATTCGAGAGAATATCCGCTACGGTCGTGTGCAGGCGACGGATGACGAGGTGCTGCAGGCGGCAAAGCATGCGGAGGCTGAAGACTTTATCGCCGAGTTGGCTGACCCGCAGGGACGGAGGGGTTTTGATGCGCACGTGGGTGAGCGGGGTGTGAAGTTGTCTGGTGGTCAACGGCAGCGCATTGCCATTGCGCGCGTCATTCTCAAAGACGCGCCCATCCTGGTCTTGGATGAAGCCACATCCGCGTTGGACTCCGAAGTTGAGGCGGCTATCCAGGGGCAGCTGGCGCAGCTGATGGCGGGGAAAACCGTGATCGCGATCGCCCATCGCTTGTCAACGATTGCCGCGCTCGATCGCCTGATCGTGATTGACCAAGGGCGTGTGATTGAGCAGGGCACGCACGAAGCCTTGGTCGCTCAGGAGGGGCTGTACGCGAAACTGTGGGCGCGACAGTCCGGTGGTTTTCTGGGGTTGGAAGCCGACTGAGATATCCCGTTATCACGGTTCTGCCAGGGCCGCCGCAAAATCGACTGTCACCTCCACGCGCCCGCGAACGGCATTGCTCAAAAACACTCGGTCCGCCGTTTTGACGTCGTGGAGCGTCAATTCGGCTTCTGTCACCGAGAGATCCGCATTGTTGATGATATGTGCACGCATGACCCCAGGCAATGCACCGGCGCTGATAGGGGGTGTGAGCAGTGTGCCGTCGCGTTCAATAAAGATATTGTGCCTGCTGGCCTCGGCGATATGGTGATGTTCGTTCAAGAAAATCACATCGTAGTAACCGGCTTGCTCAGCGTCAGCGTATTCGGTGTTGTAATATTCTCGATGGGTGGTTTTATGCCGGCGAAAGATGGAGTCACTCTGAATGCGTCGCTCGCTGATGGAAACTGTCAAGGGTTCACCGGTCGGTGGTTTAATCGCTTCAGAATGAATGCTGACCTGCCCATCAGGGCTCAGCAGTATGCGGATTTTGCGATCTTGGTCGCCAGGCATGTCGCGCTGGTGGGCGTTAATCGTTTCTATCACTTGGGTCGCCTGGTATGTAAAACCCAAGGTGTTGGATGACGATGCCAGTCGTTGAAGGTGCGCAGAAAAGTGCTCGATACGCTGCGTGGTTGCTGAATAGTGGCAAGTCTCTATGAGTGAGAAGTCGTGGTTGAGGCCGGTTAAAAACCCTGCCTTGAGCTGACATTCTTGCCATTCCTGTGTGGCGTGGCTGTCGTGAATGATGCCGCCGCCTACACCTAGTAGGCCTTGTGTGTCACCTTGCGTGATTTCAAGGGTGCGAATAGGCACGCTGAAGCACAGGTCGTTGTGTGGGGTGATATAGCCTATCGCACCGGTGTAGATGCCGCGCGATGATTCCTCAAGCTCGCGTATGATTTCCATCGTGCGAATTTTGGGGGCCCCGGTGATTGAACCGCAGGGAAACAAGCCGCTCATCAGGCTTGCAAAACTCAGATCTCGCTCAACAGTGCCCCGAATGGTGGAGGTCATCTGGAACACCGTTTCCAGACGTTGTATCTCAAACAGCTTGTCGACCCGAACGCTGCCGGTTTGTGCCAGGCGCCCGATATCATTGCGCATTAAATCGACAATCATCAGATTCTCGGCCAATTGCTTTGGGTCTTTGGCCATGGCATTGAGACGGCGTTCGTCGTCGCTTGGGTCCGTCCCGCGAGGAGCCGTGCCCTTCATCGGTTGGCAGCGGAGTGTGTTGCCATTTTTTGCGATAAACAACTCTGGCGATAAGGACACGACTGTTCGGTCGGGCAAACGCAAAAAGGCCGAATAAGCCACGCGTTGGCGGCGCCGCAGATAGCGGTACAACGACTGTGGGGTGCCCTCGAGGTCAAACTTCAAGCGATGGGTATGGTTAACTTGATAGGTATCGCCTGCAAAAATGTAACGGTGAATTTGGCGCAGCTTGTTAGCATAGTCGGTCTCGGACTCGTCTGTGCGGACGTTATGCAAGTAAGGGGGCGACTCAACAACGTCTCGCAACGCGTTGTCGACCTCGTCTGTGCTGTAGCGATGCGGCGGGCCAAAGGCGTAAAATACAAGCAGATCGTCATCGCAGCCGGTTGCGAGAGGGCGCAGACGATCAATGCAGCAGTAGGCCAACTCGTAGTGTGCATAACCGGCGAGGTAAAAGCCCAGGCGGCGTAAGCGATCAATCTCGCGAAAAGCGATAGTGGGATCGTCATCTGCCGTTACGCGAATTTCGTGCACAGGGTCGCAAAACAATATGGCGGCCTTTGGCGCGGCACTGACCCGGGTATCTTCGAGTAAAAAGCTCGGACCGTGCGATTGCAGCGCTTCGCGCAGTGACATCATGGGTGGGCTGGCCCAATGTGCGTGTCTGACAACAATGGCGTCATACTTGGTAGGCGCGCGACTGCCGATGGTGTGTTTGGCTTTGCGTCGATCAACAGGAAAGCGAGGCTCGATGTTTCAAAGAAGGGTAAACGGCCGCGGATTTCGGCTTGTCTTTTTGGGATTGTCACTGGCGTTGCTGGTCTCATGTGCGACGCGTCCGCCCGCCAAACACGACGATTTGTGCAGTATTTACGAGGAGAAGCGGTCTTGGTACAAGGCGGGCATGGCGATGCAGAAAAAGTGGGATGTTCCCGTGTCGGTGCCCATGGCGATTATGTACCAAGAAAGCGGCTTTGTTGCCAATGCAAAAGCGCCACGCACCTATACGTTCTTTGGGCTTATCCCCTGGGGACGCAAAAGCTCGGCCTATGGCTATCCGCAGGCGCTGGATGGAACCTGGGACCACTATCGCGATGATACGGACAACGCTGGCGCGGATCGGGATGATTTTGCGGATGCGCTGGATTTTATGGGCTGGTATATCCACAATACTCGGCGTTTGAATGGTGTCTCTGCAACGGATGCCTACAAACAGTATCTTAACTACCATGAAGGTTGGCAAGGTTATCGTCAGGGGCGTTGGAAGAACACCTCATGGCTGAAAAAAGTGGCCCAGAATGTTGCCCGACGGGCAGGCCGGTACGATGCCCAGTTTGCAGGCTGTCGTGATGAGTTTGCCAAGGGTTTTTGGTATCGATTGTTTCATTGATTGGAAAACTGTATGAATGCTGTTGTATTAATGCGCGCTGTATGGGCGACGATTGGGCTCGGGTGCTTGGCCATTGGGGGGGCGTTTGCGCAGGAGGCGACCAACCCCAGCGATAAAACCCTGGCTGGCACGCCGCGCAATGACTTGTCGGTCACCCGCCACGGTGATTGGGATCTGGTGTGTGCCAAGGCGGGTAAGCCTTGCATGATGGTGCAGATCGGCAAGGACAGCCAAGGCACGCCTATTCTGGAAATGCGTGTACGCAAGCTGCCAGAAGCGCGTGAGATTGAAGGGCGTCAGATCATTGCGGTCACCGAAATTCTGACGCCATTGGGTGTGATGCTGGTGCCGGGTATCGAGTTACAGGTGGATCTCGGGCCCGTTTATTCAGCGAATTACCAGCTCTGTATGGAAAACGGTTGTTTGGTCAGCGAGCCTTTGGCGGATGACACGATCAAGGCGTTTAAAGCGGGCAGTAAAGCGGCTGTGAGCCTGATTGCGGCTCAAAAAGGGGAAGTGCGTGCGACGGTGTCGCTGAAAGGGTTTACCAAGGCTTTTGGCGGCCTGTAAGCACGAATAAAGGCGCAGCCGCCTGGCGTTTATCCAGGCACTGTGTGTGTCCTTTATGACGCCTCGCTGATTGAATCTTGCGGGGATTCCGGTGGGCAGTAGTCAAACACATTGCCACTGGCGAGAAGGTGCAGGAAATGCGCCTTGGCAACCGGTCGAGAGAAGAAATACCCCTGCATGGCATTGATGGCAATCCCCTGAAAATACTCAAGATCTTCGAGTGTTTCTACCCCTTCGATAATGCAGTACTTGCCCATGTGCTCGGCCATGGCCACTGTGGCATCGACGATCGCTTGGTTTTCGGGGTGCTCATTGATGTTGGTGACAAAGGACTGGTCAATCTTGATGGTGTGCAGGGGCAGACGATGCAAATAGGCCAGTGACGAGTAGCCGGTACCAAAATCATCGAGCGAGAACTTAATACCGTAGTCCAGTAGCAGCTGCATTTTCTTTACTGTGTCTGAAATATTATCAATGGCGATGCCCTCCGTGACTTCCAGGCGTAAATGCACGGGATCAATCGCTGATGTTTCAACGATGTGGATGACGTTTTTTGCAAACGACGGTTGCTTAAACTGGCGAGGGCTCACATTGACGCTGAGGTACTGGAAGTTACTGAAATGATTGCTGTCTTTTTCGCTCACGATCTTCTTGATCAGGTCGCAAGCGTCGCGAATGGTCCATTCGCCAATCTCTTTGATCAGCCCGGTCTCTTCTGCAATCGGGATAAATTCGCCCGGAGAAACGAAGCCGAGCTCGGCGTTCTGCCAGCGCACCAGTGACTCGCCGCCGACAATTTTGCCGTTGGGTTCGACAATCGGCTGGTAGTGCATCTCAAACTCATTATTCTCCAGCGCGTGGCGCAGCTGTTTCTCAATGGAGACGCGGTTTTCGCTGTGCACTTGCATGGTAGGGTCAAAAAATGCCCAGTTGTCGCGACCCTGCCTCTTCGCTGCATTCATCGCAGTATCCGCGTATTTCACCAAGGCTTCCGCGTTGGATTTCGCGTCTTGGTCGGCGTGGATGTGCGTTGGAAACAGCGCGATGCCGATGCTCATGGAGATGCTGAGGCTGAACCCATTGATATCGATGGGGCGGCTGGTGGCATCGAGGATACGATTGGCGATGGTCTCGGCGATGTCGACAGATTGCGTATCGCTGG
>DOIU01000178.1 GCA_003511825.1 Gammaproteobacteria bacterium
GCGTCACCGTCAAGCTGTATCGTGTTCATGCCGTGCCTCAGTGGTTTACAACTGGCCACGCAACCCTAGCCCAAGCACACGCCCGGGACCGATGGAGAGGGCGTGCGCGGTATCAGAATAGGTCGAGCTGAAGTATTCGGGACGTTCGTCCTGCCAGTTATTCACAAACGCATACATCTTAAACCGCTCTTGCCCCCAAGTGAGGCGCGCATTGATCATGTCGTAAGCGGCGAGCAAGTCGGTGTTTTGTGCGTCTGCAGCGCGATCACCGACATGTTGGAACTGCAGCGATGCACGCCAACGTGGCGCAAGCTGGACGTGAGCGTTAAACGCGGCGGTCAGCTCTGGCGCGCCAGGGACCCGGTTTCCAGATTTAACGCCAACCGCTGCGGCCTCTGTCACGTCGCGCAGTTCAGTCTCCGTGTAGCCCAGCGCCAGACTGAGCTCCAGGGCTCGCGAAGGCAGCCAGCGCGTCTCGAGTTCCAGCCCATAGGTGTCGTAGTCTTGGTTAATGAACTCAAACGTGGTTGGCTGCGTCTCTGTATTCGCCGCCAGCAGCTGGCCGTTGTCAACATCGTTAAAGAACACGCTGCCGTTGATGGTGGCGCGCCCTTGCAGGAGTTGCATTTTTAAGCCAAGTTCGTAACTCCAGCTTTTGGAGGGCGCAAAGGCAACCGTCTCTTCGCCCACGGCGGCGTTGAAGGCGCCTTTGTCATAGCCGCCGGAGGCGTAACCTCTGGCGACGCGAAAGTAACTGTAGGTCGCGGCGTTCCAATTCGCGCCGAGTGTCAGGTGGCCGGTCGTATACGAATCCGTGCGCCGTTCGTCCTGCTGGAAGGCCTCCACCGAGCCCGGAAAGCCTTTGCCGGTGTAGCGCACGGAAAAATCCTGCTCGTCTTGCGCCAGCCGCAGCCCCCCCGACAGTGACCAGCGCTCGGACAGATCCTTACCCAGATCACCAAACACTGACCAGACTTCAGAATCAATGGCGACATCCCACAGGCCACTGGAATAGGGGCTGAATGAGCTGGACGAATTGCGGTCAAGGGTGAAGTGGGTGCGGAAAAAATTCACACCCGCCAGCCAGCGCAAGGTCGCTTCATCGTGCGACTGGATGCGAAACTCCTGGCTGACGAGCCGTTCGTTCTGGTCCGAGAGGATGATGTCTGCGCCTTGTTCCGGGATAAAGCCAAACGCGGTCTCAAACAAAATATCCCCGGCCAGATCGATATCGCCTTCTTGCGCAATGTGTTACACATTGCTGAGCGAGGTGAGGCTAAAGGCGTCATACTCGGCCTGAACCTCCAGCGTGCCCTCGCTACGCCGGCGGTCATTGTAGGGCATTTGATCAGCGCCACTGATCGGGAATTCCGGGTGCTCCTGCAGCAGCAAAAAGCTGCTTTCCTGTTCATTGCGGTCGTGACTGAGGACCAGGTCAGCGTGTATATGCGGGGCGATTTGGTAACTCAAAGTCCCGCGCGCCGCGGCCGCTTTGAGGCCGCCTTCATCAGCGTTGATCACGGGATTTTTGATATCGCCATCCTGCTGATGGTGGCGCACCGCCAATCGCCCGGCCAGCCGGTTTTCGCTAAGCCAGCCACCGGCAACGGCCTCGGCCAATTGATAGCCATCGGCACCCCCTTCGAGGGTGATCCCGACATCGCGTCGACCATCAGCAGGGCGGGTGACGATGTTCACCAGTCCACCGAGCGCATTGCGCCCGAACAAGGTCCCCTGCGGCCCACGCAGAATCTCAATCCGCTCAACATCCAACAGTAAGCCAGGATAGCCCAAGGCGCTGGTCGCTGCGCCATTGGTCGCAAAACCGACCGTGTTGTCCAGCGAGTTTGCCGGCTGGCCGAGTATGCCGACACCACGGATATTGACGAAATCATTGCCCGGCTGACCAAAACCGGCAAAGGCGAAGTTCGGGGTTTCGCGGGTCAGCGCTGCACCCGTATCGATCGAGGAGGTGACAAAGGCATCGCCATCCACCACGGACACACTGACAGGCAGGGTGTTCAGGGCATCCCGGCGTTTTAGCGCTGTGACCTTCACCTCCTCAACCGCTAACACAACGGGCTCATCGCTCGTTGCGCGTGGCGGGTCTTCTGAGGCTTGGGGTGATTGGGCGACGGCCGGTACCGAGGTGATCGTGATCGCGGTTGCCAGTGTCGCGGGGAGGATGTGGTTTGCCATGCGTGATGTCACCTTACGAGTCGCTGCGAGGAACTACCAGCACCTGAGATCACAACAGGCTTGCGCGTTGTCAGGAACGTGGGCGATGGGATACGGCCTGCATTATGCCACCGGGATGGCGAGGCTTAGAGGAAGAGGGTTTTGCGCCGTCAAATACTTATTTCGCGCAATCAAGCATGCGATTGGAGGCTGAGGATCAGCTGTCTAGTGCCTCACCGTTTGCTGCATCTCAGCAATCCAAGCCGATCTGCACAACATCGGGCCCTAAACGCTATGAAGGTATATCCGAACTTTCTTAAATAATCATTTATGATTATGATGATATGAGAATAATAATTATTGTTATTTCGATTCCAGCAAACTGACCTCTGAAGTGGACCCCGAAAG
>DOIU01000319.1 GCA_003511825.1 Gammaproteobacteria bacterium
TTCTGTCCAGCGTTTGGCTGATCTCAACAATGTCCAGTGAGGACGATAGCGGAACCACTTTGGCCGCGCGACTCGCGAGCGATTTCGGTACGCCGGCTTTGACGAAGTACTCGACGCGAGCGTCAAAGGTGGTGACATTGATGTCGGCGAGGCTGTTCGGAATGCTGTCGATCAATTGCTCGACGTGCGTGCCAAAAAATGCCACCAATGCGTCAATCGGCTGATCACACTTGCGTGTGCGAATGAGCCAATGCACCGTGCGCTCTACCAACCCGCGCACCAGGAAATGCAGCTCTTGCTGAATAGTATCGGGGACGGCGTTGTCCAGCGCTTCGATGTCATTCCAGATGTCTTGCATGCGGAACACGCGGCAAACCACATCAAAGGCCTTGCAGACCTCTACGGGGTCAGCACCGAGTTCATCTTCCAGTCTGAATACAAAGCTTGGCCCCAATCGGTTGACCGTTTCATTGACCAGATGGGTCGCAATGATCTCGCGGCGCAGCCGATGATTTGCGATGGCCGTGGCGTGATCGCGTGACAGTCGATCGGGGAAGTAGCGCTCCAGCCGCTCGTTCAAGCCCGGATCATCGGGCAATGTGGAATTCACGACGCTATCAAACAGCGTCATCTTGGCGTAGGACACAATCACGGCGATCTCAGGACGCATCAGCCCTTTCTGATCTGCCAGTCTGTCAGTGATGGTTTCGTGATCGGGCAAAAACTCAATCGCGCGATCCAATTGGCTATTGGATTCGAGCTTGCTCATGAACTGCGCATGTTCCTGCAACAGCTTCGGCGCCTGCGTTGCCGCGAGGCTGATGCACTGGGTTTGCACGTAGTTGTCTTCGAGCACGAGTTCTGCGACTTCATCAGTCATATCCGCCAGCAGTTTGTTGCGCTGCTTCACGGTCATGTCGCCGGCTTGAACCATCTGGTCAACGAGAATCTTGATATTGACCTCATGATCAGAGCAGTCCACGCCGGCCGAGTTATCCACCGCGTCGGTGTAGCCGAGTCCGCCGTGTTGCGCGAACTCAATGCGTGCAAGTTGGGTCAGGCCCAGATTGCCACCTTCGCCGATGACCTTGCAACGCAGCTGTGAGCCATCGACGCGCACGGCGTCGTTGGTGCGATCACTCGCGTATTCATGGCTTTCATCGGAGGATTTTACGTAGGTGCCGATGCCGCCGTTCCAGAGTAAGTCTACCGGGGCTTGTAGTATGTGATGAATCAACTCATTAGGCGTGAGTTGTTTGGCCTCAATACCCAGCGCTTTGCGTGCCTGGTCGCTGAGTGCGATGGTTTTGGCTGTACGCGGGTAAATCCCACCGCCCTCTGACAGCAGCGAGGTATCGTAGTCTTGCCAGCTGGAGCGGGGCAGTGCAAACAGACGCTGGCGTTCTTTATAAGACGCTGCGGCGTTGGGGGTCGGGTCAATAAAGATGTTCAAGTGGTTAAACGCAGCGACCAACTGGATGTGCTCTGACAGCAACATACCGTTGCCAAAGACGTCGCCAGACATGTCGCCGATGCCCACCACGGTGAACTTTTCGGCTTGCGTGTTACGGCCCAGTTCACGGAACAGGCGCTTAACGGATTCCCAGGCACCTCGGGCCGTGATACCCATCTTCTTGTGGTCGTAGCCGACGGAGCCGCCTGATGCAAAGGCGTCACCCAGCCAGTAGTTGTATTGCCCGGCGACCTCGTTGGCCACATCCGAGAACGTTGCCGTGCCTTTGTCGGCGGCAACCACCAAGTAGGGGTCGTCCTCGTCGTAGCGCACCACTTGCGGGGGGGGCAGTACGGCCTGGCCATCAAGGTTGTCAGTCAGATCGAGCAACCCGCGCAGAAACGTCTGGTAGCAATAGACGACTTCTTTCATCAAGGTTTCACGATCCGCGCCCTGGGGTGGTTGTTTGACAAAGAAGCCACCCTTGGAGCCAACCGGTACGATGACCGCATTTTTCACCGTTTGTGCCTTCATCAGGCCGAGCACTTCGGTGCGGAAATCCTCGCGCCGGTCAGACCAGCGCAAGCCGCCGCGCGCGACCTTGCCGCCGCGCAAGTGCACACCCTCCACACGGGGTGAATACACAAAAATATCAAACATCGGGCGAGGCTTGGGGATGTCGCTGATCAGCCCGGGCTTGAGTTTATACGACACATAAGGCAGTGGTGCGCCTTGTTCATCGCTGCGGTAGTAGTTCGTCCGCATGGTGGCGTCGATAAGATTGATGAAGGCATTGAGAATGCGGTCTTCATCCAGGCTCGACACGGCTTGTAATTGGGTTTGCATTTCCTCGCGTAGGGCGTCGGTGCGTGTGTCGGCACCGTCTTGCAGGCTGGGGTTGAAACGTGCCTCAAACAGCGCAACGATGTTGTGCGTGATCGCGGCATTTTTCACCAAGCTTTCGATCATGTAGGCCTGCGAAAACGGGACGCGTATCTGCTGCAGGTATTTGCAGTAGCTGCGCAGCATGACCGTCTGGTGCCAATGCAGGTCGGCGTCGAGGACGAGGCGGTTAAAGCCGTCGTCTTCAACTCTGCC
>DOIU01000032.1 GCA_003511825.1 Gammaproteobacteria bacterium
CCCAAGAACGTCAGGGCGAGCAGCGTTTGAGGGTGCATGGCAGAGTCCCTGTCGATTGTCGTGAAGTAACCATCGGCGCAGTCAACTCGGATGAATCGCGCCTTCGGATCGGCCCCGATACTGCGTAACAAGGTGGCAAGAGGGATGCCGCCCCACTGTCCAATCGCGCTCCAGCCTTCAATGCAGATTAGGCGCGTGATTTGTTCGTCCATTGGCCAGCTTTGCAGCTCTGGCAATGACAAACTGCGAGGGCGCCGGACCTGGCCGGTAATGTTCAGACGCCAACGCACGGGATCAATGCTGGGGGCGTAGGCTTCGGGGTAGAAGCCGTTATACGGGAACGCACGGGTAATCGCGTTGACCGGATAGGTCGGTGCCAGTTTGTGCGGTGAGAAAAGCCAACCCTGTGCTGCATCGTTCCAGCGTGATATGCGATCCAACAACGGGTTTCGCTCGCTGGGCAGTGACAACCATCCCCCCATGCTGGCGGTTGCGCCAAGGCCCACCAGGCCGGACAGAAAGTCTCGGCGATTAACCGTGGTCACGAGATTTGACCTCCACAGACACGCCCAGCAGCATTGCTATCAACGTGCGCGGTACGGTGATAGCCATCGCCACGTGGACGACCGTAAACCCGACCAAGGCCCACATTGACCAGAAATGCCACCGACGGCACGCTTCGTAACCACCCAGGGCTTGGGTTATCATCTGCAGTTGAACGGGTTTCCACAGGCCGAGCCCGCTGACGATGAGCAGCCCCATCAAGGCGTAAACAGCGAGATACAGCACGCGTTGGATGTGGTGATAGGTCTGTGGTCGATGCGCCAATCTCAACCCCCATACAGCGCGTGCATCGGTCACCAGACCACGAAGGCTGATCGGCCATAAGCGCGGACCACCCGTCTGCAAAGTAACGCGCGTTAACCACAACATCAACGTACACAGCGTAAACGACCATATCAGAAAGAAATGCCACCGCAGTGCGGAGGTCAGATAGCCGCCCAATGTCCAGGATGACGGGAATTCAAAGTTATAAAACGGCGCCGCGTTATAGATGGCCCAACCACTCGTGATTAAGCCAAGCATGGATATAGCGTTTATCCAATGCAACGAGCGCAGCCACCAAGCGGTGGTAGAAGCGTTGACTGTCAGCATGATCAATAAGCCCAGGCGTCGGCGAACGCCCGGGCGTCCCCCTGATGGTGGTTAAAGCGGAGGCAATCCACCATTGGCATGCACGCCAATGTATTTCCCGGTGAGGGAAGCGCCTGTGTCATCAGCGAAAATAACCACCTTATCGCCCACGGCGAGTTTTCGGTCGGCTTCAGCTGAAAACGTCGACACCTGCGCATACTCGGGTATAAAGACCGTTTGCTTCTCTTCGCCGAAGGAGATTTCGAGCACACGCTCACCGGCACGAGCGACGACCTGAGCCAACGTCCCGTTGGTCATTTTGCTGCCGGCTGTCAGGTCCCATTCAAAAAAACCCTCATTTAAGCCCCGCATTGCCTCGGGGAACACCACCAAACCGAGCGCGCGGCGGGTGCTATCCGGGTTTGTCACCGATGGGATGCCGACATAAGCGTTGTCGGGTATATCGTCAAGGCCAATGTTTCGGTAAACCAAGACCACATAATCCTTTGCCAATAACACCTCGGTGCGTTGATCAGCGGTGTTGGTCACGGTGGCCGTTGTATCAGCCAGTGTGGTGATCTCCCCGCGCACACGCACGCCGGCGGCCTGAGCCAGTGAGCTGGCCAGCAGCGCGGTTGCGGCCGCAGTGACCAGCAGGAATTCTTGTAAGCGGAACATAAGGCAGTCCTCCAATAGACTTGTGATCAATGATGAGGCCACCAGTGTAGTGACCAGACGCGCTGGGCCTATCGGGTAAATACCCCAAGGGCGTGTGTGAGTTCGACTGGTATACTCCGCCATTCTCGATGTTCGGAGCCTTGCTCACATGACTGACGCGCACTCACACGACTGTCCAAGCCGACCGACACTCACGGAGCAAGTCGCGGGTGTGCTCGCGTTTGCTGGGGATCTGAGCATGGGGCAATCGGCCGACCATTCCCTCGTCACCGCCTGCATTGCCGCCGCGCTCGCCGAGCATTTGGGCTTGTCTGCGGATGCGCAGGCCGCCACCTGCCAGCTTGGCTTACTGCGCTGGTCAGGGTGTACCGCCAACGCACAGGATTTTTCAGACTTGTTGGGTGACGATGTCGAAGGCCGCGCACGCTTGTTGGCACATCGTGATCCCTTTGTTGACAAGCGCGCACCCTCAGGCCACCTCCCCAGCTATCTCGCGCCCATGCGGACCAGTCACTGTGAAGCGGCGCGCGAGATTGGGCGTCGACTGCAGCTGTCTCCGCAGTTCCTCGCAGCCACTTACGATCTGTTTGAATATTGGGGAGGCTTTGGCTTGCCTGATGATCGCATCGGCGATGCCATTGATGTGCATGCGCAGTTGGTGACTATCGCTGGGGATATGGAAGTTTGGGAACGATGCTACGGTCCAGCGCGAACAGCCCTGTTATTGGAAGAGGGCGCCGGTCAAAAATACGACCC
>DOIU01000495.1 GCA_003511825.1 Gammaproteobacteria bacterium
GTGATCCGGTGATGTGGCGAGACATCTGCCTCAGTAATCGCGATGCGGTCCTGGCCATGCTGGACGGGTTGATGACTGACTTGACCGCCTTGCGCGAGCACATTGATCAGTGCGACAGTGATACTATTGAGCGTACCTTCCGCCGCGCGAAACAGGCGCGGGACAGTCATATTCAATGGGAGCGAAAACGCTCATGAGCACTAGCGATTTGCAATACATCATGGCACCGGGTGGGACCTTGCGAGGTCAGATAGACGTGCCGGGTGATAAGTCTGTGTCCCACCGCGCCATTATGCTGGGGGCGTTGGCTGAGGGGCAGACGCAGGTCAGCGGCTTTCTCGAGGGCAAAGACAGTTTGAATACCCTCAAAGCCTTTCAGGCGATGGGGGTCGATATCGCTCACCCAGAGCCCGGTCAGCTCGTGATCGAGGGGCGGGGCTTGTATGGTCTGCAGGCGCCCGAAGCGCCGATCGATCTGGGCAACTCCGGCACGGCGATGCGTTTGATGAGCGGTGTCCTCGCGGGGCAGACATTTGACAGCGTCCTCGGCGGCGATCAGTCGCTCAGTGCGCGGCCGATGGGGCGGATCACTGAGCCGCTGTCAGCCATGGGCGCTGAAATCCAGAGTGAGACCAACGGCCGTCCACCTTTGCGAATCCAAGGGGGCTTGCAGCTACAGGGCATTGACTATGAGTTGCCCATGGCCAGTGCGCAGGTCAAGTCGGCACTGTTGTTGGCCGGTTTGTACGCCAGCGGCGAAACCCGCGTGACTGAGCCTGCGGTGACACGCGACCATACCGAGCGCATGTTGCAGGGCTTTGGCTATGAGGTGCGCCGAGAGGGGCTGACAACGGCGCTGACCGGTGGCGGCACCTTGACCGGCACGTCGGTGCACGTCCCGTCCGATCTGTCATCCGCTGCCTTCTTTATCATCGGCGCCAGTATTGCCCAAGGTGCTGACATCACGCTGCGACGTGTCGGTTTGAACCCGACGCGCACCGGGGTGCTCGATATCCTCAAGCTGATGGGCGGTGATGTCGAGATCAACCAACGCGACGAGAGTGGCGGTGAGCCTGTTGCTGACATCACTGTGCGCTCGGCTGAGTTGCGGGGTGTTGAGATTCCGGAGTCACTGGTGTCTCTGGCGATTGACGAGTTCCCGGCGCTGTTTGTGGCGGCCGCCTGCGCCACCGGCGAAACCGTCTTGTCGGGTGCCGAGGAGCTGCGCGTGAAGGAGAGTGACCGCATTCAAGTGATGGTCGATGCCCTGACCCAGTTGGGCATAGCTGCCGAGAGTCGCCCTGACGGTGCCGTGATTCAAGGCGGCAAGTTACAAGGTGGCGTGGTCGATAGCCACGGAGATCATCGCGTTGCCATGGCCATGGCGATGGCCGGTTTGGCGGCGCGCGAGTCGATCACTGTGCTGGATTGCGCCAATGTCGATACGTCGTTTCCCGGCTTTGCCACGCTTGCTCAAACACACGGTTTGCACCTCAGTCTGCGCGACTGAGCGTCATTGAGAGGATTGCTATGACCACAGAATCAGCGCCCGTGATCACGATTGATGGTCCGTCAGGTGCGGGAAAGGGCACGGTGGCCCAGCGCATCGCGAACAGCTTCGGCTTTTCATTGCTGGACAGCGGTGCCTTATACCGCCTCACGGCGCTTGCCGTGATCCGCAATGGCGTTGATAGTCAGAACCCGCAGGCTGTGGCGGAAGCGGCTGCCGATATGGCTGTCTGGTTTGAATCCGTTCCGGAACAAGGGGTGCGCACCTTCCTGAATGGCACGGATGTCTCTTATGAATTGCGGCAAGAGAGCACCGCCGGCTTGGCGTCGGAGTTGGCTTCATTGGCACCGCTACGGCAGCAGCTCTTGACCTTGCAGCGTGATTTTAGACGCCCGCCGGGTCTGGTCGCTGATGGACGCGATATGGGGACGGTAGTTTTCCCGGACGCCGAACTGAAAATCTATCTCACTGCCAGCGCCGAATGTCGCGCAGAGCGCAGGCTTAAGCAGTTGAATGAAAAGGGAGTTGATGCTACCCTTGGGAGTCTGCTTGAAGAAATTCGTCAACGTGATGAGCGTGACAGCGGGCGTTCTGTGGCGCCGTTAAAGCCTGCCGCAGATGCGATCGTCCTAGACAGCACTGCCATGACAATCGATGAAGTGTGTCTGCACGTCACGCAAGCAGCAGAGCAACGCGACATTCACAGCGCCTTAAACCCCGCCTAACTGCGGATCGGCGCGTCGCATCAGGTGCCAGCCGCAGACGGAATACTGACGCTGGCTATTTTAGGTCAACCCTGTGGGTCTGCACGGAGCAGAGCGATCACAGTGTATTCTTCTAACAGGTTTTAATTTTCTAATGTCTGAATCCTTTGCGGAGCTTTTCGAAGAAAGCCTTTCCAAAACTGAGATGAAACCCGGCGCCATTCTGATGGGAACGGTCGTCGATATCACGGGCGATTTTGTCATCGTCAATGCGGGCCTCAAATCTGAAGGCGCTATCCCGCTGGAACAATTCAATAACGAGAGCGGTGAAGTCGACGTCAATGTTGGCGATGTGGTGGAAGTCGCGCTTGACTCCATCGAAGACGGCTTCGGTGAAACACGTCTGTCACGCGAAAAAGCTCGCCGCGCTCGCGCTTGGTCTATCCTCGAAGAAGCTCAGGAAAACGACGAAATTATCAAGGGCTCCATCACTGGCAAAGTCAAGGGTGGTTTCACGGTCGAAATCAGCGATATCCGCGCCTTCTTGCCGGGATCACTGGTGGACGTTCGCCCGGTACGCGATACCAGCTACCTGGAAGGCAAAGATCTCGAATTCAAGGTCATCAAGCTTGACCGCCGTCGTAACAACGTTGTCGTCTCCCGCCGCGCGGTGGTTGAGTCTGAGTACAGCGCTGAGCGCGAGGCTCTGCTTGAGAATCTGCAGGAAGGTCAGTCCGTCAAGGGTATCGTTAAGAACCTGACCGACTACGGTGCGTTCCTGGATTTGGGTGGCATCGATGGCTTGCTGCACATTACAGACATGGCATGGAAGCGCGTCAAGCATCCGTCTGAAATCGTCGAAGTCGGCCAGGAAATGACGGTTAAGGTCTTGAAGTTTGATCGAGAGCGCAACCGTGTCTCGCTCGGTCTGAAGCAGCTTGGCGAAGATCCATGGGTGGATATCACTCGACGCTACCCAGAAGGCTCGCGTCTGTTCGGTAAAGTCACCAACATCGCTGATTACGGTTGCTTTGTTGAGATTGAAGAAGGTGTTGAAGGTCTGGTGCACGTCTCCGAGATGGATTGGACCAACCGCAACGTCAACCCCAACAAAGTCGTCGCCTTGGGTGATGAGGTTGAGGTGATGATCCTCGAAATCGACGAGGAGCGTCGACGTATTTCTCTGGGCATTAAACAATGCAAGCCAAATCCATGGGATGATTTTGCTGAGAACTACAATAAGAATGACAAGGTCCGCGGTAACATCAAGTCAATCACTGACTTTGGTATCTTTATCGGTCTTGAGGGCGGCATCGACGGTTTGATTCACTTGTCTGATCTGTCTTGGAGTGAAGCCGGTGATGAAGCGGTACGCAACTTCAAGAAGGGCGATGAAATCGAAGCCATTGTCCTGTCTGTTGATCCAGAGCGCGAGCGCATTTCACTGGGTGTGAAACAGCTTGATCGCGATCCGTTTGGTCAGTTTGTCGCTGATAATCCCAAAGGCAGCTCAGTTAAAGGTACTGTCAAGGAAGTCGATAGTAAGAGTGCCGTCATCGAATTGGCAGAAGGTGTTGATGGTGTCCTGCGCGCCAGCGAAGTTTCTCGCGAGCGTGTAGATGACATGCAAAACGTCTTCAGTGTCGGTGATGAAGTTGAAGCCAAATTTGTGGGCATTGACCGTAAATCCCGCATGATTAGTCTGTCGATCAAAGCGAAAGAAAGCGATGATGAGGCGGAGGCACTCAGTGATTACGCTCAGTCTTCAGCAACGCCTTCCACCACGTTGGGAGATCTGCTGAAAGAGCAAATGAAAGGGTCTGATTAGACCCTTTAGCTCGGCGTAACGTTATCACTGGTGGTCAGGGAGGATCACGCCGCCCTTACCGGTTTGTTGGAAAAAACGAGAGTAACCAGTGAGCAACAGTATTACCAGGTCTGATTTGATTGAGGCGCTTGCCCGTAAGCAAAGTCATCTGGCATTTAAAGATGTCGAACTTGCCGTTAAGGGTGTGCTTGAGAAAATGAGCCGGGAGTTATCGTCCGGTGAGCGGATTGAGATTCGCGGATTTGGTAGCTTTAGCCTGCATTTTAGGCCGGCCCGTTTAGGGCGCAACCCAAAATCAGGTGATGCTGTGGCGTTACGTGGCAAGCATGTGCCGCACTTCAAGCCAGGCAAAGAGCTGCGTGAACGCGTGAATGCGTCTGCCAAAGTGTCCGATCAGCCCGGCAGCACGAACACATCCAATTAAAACAGCGGCGGCGCTACGCCGCTGTTCCTCGTAAGCAAGACAATTACGCGATACGTCTTCTGCCCTTCAACCGGCAGGACAGTCGGGCTTCCCTTGCACCTACGCCGCGGTTTAAACTTGTGTTCTGTTCAGAACAATGGAAAGCTTCCCATGGCGATCTTCGGACTGCTGATTGTACTGCTCGTGGTATTGTCAGTTCCCGCGTTGGTCGAGTACAACCCCGATCTCACGACCTTTAACTATTATTTCGGTACCTATGAAGCGCCGCTGTCACACGCGCTACTGGCCGCTTTTACGGTGGGCTTTTTAGCGTGTCTTCTGATCGTGCTGCCCCTGTATTTTCGTGCCGGACTCAAAGCGCGACGTTTGCGAAAAGCGGCTGCGAAATCGGCCGACCCAGCCTAACGCACAGCGAGAATGCTGAATCTCCTCTGGTTATTGCTGCCTGTTGCCTTCATCTTTGGATGGTGGGGAGGGCGTCGCAGTGCCGGGCATTCTACGATGGCCAGTCCCGCTAACGGCAACGAGTCCAGCTATTTTCGCGGGCTCAATTACCTGATCAATGAGCAGCAGGATGAAGCGATGGAGTTGTTTCTGGGGATCAAGGAGCTCGACCAAGAAATGGCTGATACCCAGCTGGCCTTGGGTAATTTGTTCAGACGGCGCGGAGAGTTTGATCGTGCGATTAAAATTCATCAGCACCTCGTTGATCGCAGTGACGCACAGAGCAGCGCTTACGGTGACGCTCTGCTGGAGCTGGCGAATGACTACACGGCGTCGGGCCTACTGGATTGGGCGGAAAAAGCCTATAAAGAGCTCATCTCGCGCAAGCAGCATGTCAAGATTGCGTACGATGCGTTGATCAGCGTGTTTGAGCGCGAAAAAGACTGGCAAAACGCCATCGTCCTCGCCGAAGAGAGTGCCCAGCGTCAGGGCGGCGGCGAGCGCACGGTACAACTCGGGCACTTTTACTGTGAAATGGCCGATCGTGCCGTTGCCGAGCGTGATACAGACACCGCCAGGCAGTACCTCAAAAAGGCCCTCAGCATTCATCCGACGAGTGCGCGCGCCCACATCTTGCGCGGCGACTTGGCCATGGGGCGCGGTGACTATGACCGTGCGATCCAATGCTATACCTCGGTCGAGCATCAAAATCCCGAGCTGACGCCAGAGATCATCAAGCCATTGCTCGATGCCTATTATGAGTCGGGTGATATAGCGGGCTTGCGTGCCTATATTCGTCGCATACGCGAGCGATTGAACAGCTATTCGGTTATCAAGACCACGCGCAAGATGATTGAGAATCTCGATGGCGAGGCTGATGCGGATCGCTTTTTTAAGAGCCAACTGCTGAAGCGGCCGTCGCTCAAAGGGTTGCGGGATTGGGCTCAGGGTGAGCTGGAAAAAAGCAAACCTGGCGAAAAAGAAAAAGTGGCTGTCATTATCCGCATGCTGGATAGCGTTGTGGAAGACAAGCCTGGATACGTGTGCAGCAAGTGTGGCTTCAAAGCCCGTGCGCTGCACTGGCAGTGCCCAAGCTGTGGAAGCTGGGAGTCGATTAAAACAGTCATAGGTGTAGAAGGTGAATAAACCAGCCGCGTCGCCAACCTCGTGTCAGTCACCCGTGGTTGTGGCACTCGATTACCCGACGGCCTCCGACGCAGAAGCCTTGGTTGAGCAACTGAATCCGCGTACGTGCCGCCTCAAAGTGGGCAAGCAGCTCTTCACAATCGCTGGGCCGGCGTTTGTCAGTGGCTTAGCAAAGCGCGGGTTTGATGTCTTTTTGGATCTGAAGTTTCATGATATCCCCAACACGGTTTCCAGTGCCTGCGTGGCGGCGGCTGACTTGGGGGTGTGGATGGTGAATGTGCATGCGTCGGGAGGCAGTCGCATGATGGTCGCGGCGCGTGAGGCCTTGGCAAAGCGTGATCAGGCCCCTTTGCTGATTGGCGTGAGTGTGCTGACGAGCTTGACAGCGCCAGAGTTGCAAACCGTCGGTGTCGCACGCAGTGTTGAAGACCAAGTCCTGTTGCTCAGCACCCTGGCGCAAGAGGCCGGGCTCGACGGTATGGTTTGTTCGGCGCATGAGGCGAGCGCGCTTAAACAGCGTTTTGGGCCGGACTTTGCGCTTGTCACGCCTGGCATTCGCACGGCAGATGCCGATCACGGCGACCAACGGCGCGTGATGACGCCCGAAGCCGCCATGGCTGCTGGTGCCGATTACTTGGTGATTGGTCGCGCGATCAGCGCTGCGGCAAACCCGGCGCAGGTACTGGCCGAGATCAACGCCAGCCTGGGAGTGACGGCATGAGTGATAAGCGTTACCTCACCGCGCAAGCGTTACTGGAAGATTCACTGGCGCTCGGTGCACAGATCCTCAAAAGTGGTTTTAGGCCTGATTTTATTGTCGGCGTATGGCGCGGCGGGACACCGGTTGGCATTGCCGTTCAGGAGCTACTCGAACACTACGGCGTCCATGCGGATCATATTGCCATTCGTACCTCGTCTTACCGCGGTATGCAGCGCGATGAGAGCGCGGCGGTCCGTGTGCATGGCCTCGACTATGTCGTTGACAGCGTAGACGCCGAAGATGCATTACTCATCATTGACGATGTCTTTGATACGGGCTTGAGCGTGCAAGCGATTATCGAACGTCTGCACAAGAAGGCGCGGCGCAACGCCCCTCAGGCCATTCGCATCGCGACAGCGTACTTCAAGCCTGAGCGCAACCGCACGCAAATACGCCCGGACTACTTTGTCCATGAAACGGATGATTGGTTGGTCTTCCCGCACGAGATGTCAGGGCTGAGCGACGACGAAATCCGCGAAAACAAGCCCTATTTACATCGCATTATGCAAGAGCTTGCAAAGCGCACCCCCTAAAAAGGACTGGTCAGCGAGTAACTGGGACGTTGTTGCATGCGCTGGAACCAATCACGCAGATTCGCGTGCCCTTCAGGAATGGCTATACCGTAGTGTTGCGCCAGCCCCAAGCGAGCGGTCAGCGCGCATTCTGCAAAACCATATTCTGCCGCGAAGTAGTCGTTGTCTCCCAGGGTGTCGGCAAGAAATCGGAGTGCGTCGAAGAAGTCTTCAGTGCCCTCAGCGATGCGTTGTTGGTTCCAGTCCGCCTCGGGCTTATCGCGCTTCTCAAAGATGACTTTGCGCAGTCCGACACCCAACGTCATATCGCTGTAACGGTGCAGCAAGCGTGGCAGTGCTTTTTCACCCGCGGTTTGCGGCAGCAAACGTCCACTCACGTCGGCGATGTATTCGAGCATGATGGCGGATTCGTAGAGGGTGACATCGCCGTGCTGCAATACGGGTACCGTCTTATTAGGGGATAGTGTCAGCCATTGGCTTTCTGCGTTCCCGTGTTGGTAATGAATGATCTCAGCAGGAAGCTCGGCTTCGGCCAGTGCCAAACGTATTTTCCAGCAGAAGGGGCATTCGGGTTTGTCGTAGAGTACGAACGTTTCCATCAGTCGTCTCCTGGCTCTGTAAGCCTATCAAGTTCTTCTAAAACGAAATCGATGCGGTCCTGCCCCCAAAAGATCTGCTCACCGACCATAAACGTGGGTACGCCGATGACGCCGTGTTCTTTGGCGATCTCGGCATGACGCAGAAGCTGGCGGTGATTCTCTTCACGATGGATTGCGTCCGCGAATTCTTGCCTGTCGAGGCCGATTTGTTCGGCAAGTGCGAGTAGCACATCGGGGTCGCCAATGTTCTTACCTTCGCCCCATTCTGCATGCATGACCGTCTGGATGTAGGGGCGCAATAATCCAGCGTGCTCAGCATACAAAGAACCCGCGCCCGCCAGTGTTGGATCCGTCTCTGGGGGAGGCGGGTTGTAGGGAATCTTCAGGCGGCGAGCGAAGCGGGCAATGTCCTGGCGGGCAAGGGGCATTTTGCTCCGGGCCACATCCGGTGATGAGCGTAGGTCCCAGCCACCCACAGGATACCAGTGTAGGGAGGTGGGGTAGTTGTCAAACATCGCCCACAGCGTTTTACTGGCGAGGTAGCAATACGGACTTCGGAAGTTAAAGAAAAGCCTGACACCTATTGGTTGTGACATTTTTCCCTCCAGTGCCGGAATTTATCGATGAGAAGCTTGTGTTTGTAAATGTTTTTCGATGATGGGCCAGGCTTGCTGTCCCTTGCTGTACAGGTCCTGCAGCAGCTCATCTGAAAAATCCTGGGCAACGGCTTCTTGATAGGAGGGGCGATCCCGGCAGCGTGCGAACCAGTCGCTCACCTGCGGACAGTCGACCAACATCTGCTGCCATCCAAACTGCTGGATAGTTTGGAAGTAGGGCGCCAGGCAGATATCAGCCAAGCTAAACTCTGTGCCAATCATCCAAGGATGCTCGGCCAGTGCCGTTTCCATCTCCACAATGGTTTTCCGGTAAACGCTCACCGCATCCACAACATCGGGCGCTTCCAAACCCATGGCGACCAGACGTTTCTGACGCTCGCGGCGAGGCTTTTCAGGGATTTTCTCCAATAGCTGCTGGCGCTCCGCCTCGCTTTTCTTCATCAGACTGGGGCGCATCACCAGAGGCCATTGCAGGGTGCCGCACGACGGGTGCAGTTTGTTGTCAACGTGTTTCATCCAAAAGCGCATCTGCGCGCGTGCATAGGGGTCTGTTGGACTCAAGCGGGTGGACTGAAAAGCGTCATCCAAGTATTCACAGATAATGCTGGATTCGATCACCGGGCGCCCATCGTGTACCAGTGTGGGCACAACGCCTAAGGGGTTGAGTGCAAGGTATTCGGGGGTGAGATTTTCTTTCTCAGCCAGATCCACGTGGTGCGCGGTCCAGGAGAGTTGTTTCTCAGCCAGTACGATGCGTGCTTTCTGAGCACAAGGCGACATCGGGTGCGTGTAGAGTTCCAGCATGGTGATGACCTGATTGTGGATGATAGTGATCGTGTTATGAGCATCTTACTTCCTGAGTTTTTTTAATAAACGGCATAGGTGGAATATAATATGTGAATATTATTCACAAGTGATCGGTAGGGTGGGTATGAACAAGTGGGAGCAAATGCAGGTGTTTGTGACTGCCGTTGAGCAAGGCAGCTTTTCAGCCGCTGCGCGTCGTTTGCAGATTTCACCTTCTGCGGTGAGTAAACTGATCTCTCGTCTGGAAGGGCGTCTGGGTACCCGTTTGCTGAATCGCACCACGCGCAGCCTCCATCTCACGGAGGTTGGCGACGCTTTTTACCGGCGTTGTGGCGAGATTCTCGCTGAGCTGGATGAGGCGGAAGCGGCGATGACCAGCCTGGGGCAGAGCCCCAAAGGTATTCTCCGAGTGAATAGCTCACCTGGGTTCGCGAGCCACCAATTGCTGCCTGTATTGCCGGATTTTCAGCGGCGCTACCCGGATCTTACGGTGGAGCTGCAGCTCACTGGCAAGGCGGGCGATTTGGTCGCGGAGGGCGTGGACGTTGCGATTCGCTGTGGCGA
>DOIU01000130.1 GCA_003511825.1 Gammaproteobacteria bacterium
CGAGCACACGGACGGCACGGCCTACCTCAACGCGCAGGCCATGGCGTCCTCACTGCAGCAAGCCTATACAACCGCGCGCGCCTACGGCTATGCTTTCAGTGACGAGCGCAGTTCAAAGTCCATTGATCAGCGCGCCTTTGTGCGCTGGGCGGAGGCATACCATCATCTCTGCGACGAACGTGCGGTGCTCGATCCTGCAGACGTGATTACCCACCTCATGAGCGACGCCTGCTGGTCGCGCATGCGGCTGCCATCGCATCTGATGCTCGTCGGCTTCTATGAAATCACCCCGCAACAGCAGTGTCTGCTCGATGCGCTACTGCTGCAAAATGTGCGCATCGATCAGATATCGCAATCCTCAGCGCAGAGCGTTGAACATGCACGCGTCAGCCCGCAGGAGGACATCGCTGAGCTCGCGGCGGCAGCGAGCTGGGCGCGCACCGAGTTAGAAAAAAACGCCCGAGCCAGGCTTGCGGTTGTGGTGCCTGATCTGCAAAACCGTCGCACAGAGCTGGAATACCAGTTCCGTCGCGCCTTTTTCCCGCAGCGTCGCCCTGATACGCTCACGCCGGCCGATTGTCCGTGGAACTTTAGCCTCGGGCTGCCGTTGGCAAACACCCCCCCCGCACAAACGGCGCTCTTGCTACTGAAACTCGCGGGCAATGCCATCGATGCCGACGACTTCACGCGTCTGCTATTGTCGCCGTTTCTGGGCGATGCTGATACGGAGCGCGATGCGCGGGCCAGGCTTGCTGTTGATGAGCGACTTCGCCGTCAGCGGCAGTTTACCCTGGCCGAGCTGATTCCGCTGTCACGGCGTTCTGCGCCGCGTTTGCATAAACGCCTGCAGCGGCTGCAAAACGCCTTGCCTCGCAGCCGTCAGCTGCCTGGGTACTGGGCGGATCGGATAGGCAAGCTACTGGATGTGGTCGGTTGGCCGGGCGAACAGACGTTGTCCAGCGATGCGTATCAGCAGGTGTCAGCCTTGCGTGACACGGTACACGCCTTGGCGGCCTTGGATGATTTTAGTACACCTTTATCACTGCGTGAGGCGGGCCAGATGCTGGCTCGTACGGCATCACAGACCTTATTCCAAGCGCAGACGGAAGACGTGCCTGTGCAGGTGCTGGGTCTGCTAGAGGTATCTGGCTTGTCGTTTGATGCAGCCTGGGTATGCGAGATGGACAGCGGGCGTTGGCCACCCGTGGGCAGGCCCAATCCGTATTTGCCGCTCGCGTGGCAACGCGACGTCGGCGCGCCCCATGCCTCCGCGCAGCGCGAGCTGGCGTATTCGGCGCAGTTGTTTGAATCCCTGCAGCGACTGGCGCCTCAGGTGCTGTTCAGCCATGTGGGCATGCGCGATGACACACCGATCAAACCGGCTGCGGCGATTGCGGATTTGCCGTCGGTGGCTGCGATGCAGCCTTCCGGTGTTTGTGCCGATTCTCCCATTGACGCTGTGCTGGATGAGCAATGTGACGTCTATGGCCCCGCCGTCGCGGCTGGTGATAAAGTTTCTGGTGGCAGTGGCTTGCTCGCGCGCCAGGCGGAATGTCCGTTTCATGCGTTTATGCAGTACCGCTTGTTTGCCCGCGAAGTTGAAGACGCAGAGCTGGGTATTGATCCGCGCGATCGGGGCCTGCTGTTGCATCGCGTATTGGAGGATTTTTGGCGGGATGCACGCGACCAAGAAGTGCTCTTGGGTTTGCCTGAGGCACAGCTGCAGTCGCGTGTGACAGAGCTGACGCAAAAAGCCACTGAAGACTATCGCAACCTCTATCGCCTGAGCGCGCTGGAGCGTGAGCGCGTTGAGGAGGTTGCGCTGCAATGGCTGGCGTTTGAGAAACAGCGGCCGCCATTTTCCGTTGAAGAGGTGGAGGTTGCGCGCGATATTGATTTTGAAGGATTGCGCATTCATCTGATCATCGACAGGATTGATTCGGTATATGTTGACAATGGCGCGAATAGCCGTGTCATCATCGACTATAAAACCGGTACGCGGCATGATCCGCGTTCGTGGATGCTGGCGCGCCCCGGCGAGCCTCAATTGCCATTGTACGCTGTGACAGAAGAAACGCCGGTGTCAGGTATTGCGTTTGCGTTGCTGGATCGCCGCGTCCGCGCATTTCGTGGCTATACCGACGGCGACGCGCTGCTGCCGGAGGTGGGGCTGCCCGCCTTGCCCGATCCTGACCATCCGCGACGGCAAGTGCCGATCACCTGGGAGGATGCACTGACGCACTGGCGTCAACAACTCGGTGCGCTCGCGCAAGAAATCTGCGACGGCTATGCGGGATTTTTGTCCGATGCTTGTGGCTGTCGCTACTGCGACAGCGGCCTACTGATGAGCAATGTCTATGTACCCGAGGACAAGGCATGAGTCACGGGCTTGCAGATCAATTACAGCGCCAGCGGGCACTTGACCCAAGCATTTCCTGCATTGTGCAGGCGCCGGCCGGCTCAGGCAAAACAGAGCTACTGACGCGGCGTTTTCTGGCGCTGCTGGCCGGGGTGGATCACCCCGAAGAAATTCTGGCGATTACCTTCACTCGCAAGGCCGCGTCTGAAATGCGCGATCGCATCCAGCAAAGCTTGCTCGACGCCGCCGTGCAAGAGACAGCGCCCGATGATGCGTTTTCGCTTGAAGGGTGGCAGCTCGCGCGCGCCGCGTTGACGCGTGACCAAGCGAATGGATGGGGCTTGTTGCACAGTCCCGCGCGCTTGCGCGTGCAAACGATCGACGCATTCAGCACCTACCTGGTGCGTCAGATGCCAGTGTTGTCGCAGTTCGGTGCCGTCCCCGATATCACGGACAAAGCCGCATCGCTCTACCAGCACGCCGCTGATGATTTCTTAAGCGAGACGCTGGCAGAGCGTGACGATAGCCCCCTGGCAGAAGCGCTGGACTGCTTATTGCGATTCTTGGATAACCGCGTGCCGCGCTTGCAACAGATGATCGCCACGCTGCTCGCGAGTAGGGATCAATGGCTGCGGCATCTGTCCGCGGCAGACACGCGTGACGCCGATCGTCACTACTTTGAGCGCGTGATCAGCGACGAGGTTGAAAAATCCTTATCAGCGCTTTGCGCTGTGGCACCTACGCGTCTGGAAGCGGCCTTGATGGCTGAAGTGCGATTTGCCCAAGCGAACCTGCGCGTGTCGCATCCCGACACGGCACAGGACGACATGTTTGGTGAGGCTTTTCCGGGTGCTCAGCATGCAGATCTTGCTGTATGGCAGGCGTTTGCGGGCTTTCTCCTCACCAGCGACCACTCGCTGCGAAAGCGATTGAACAAAAATGATGGCTTCCCGGCCGGCAATAAAGCCGATGTCGAGACCTACGGCATGGATGCGGCTACGCTCAAGCATCACAAAACGGCGATGATGACCTTATTGCAAGACTGTGAACAGCACCCGGAGTTTATCGCTCGCCTGGGTGCTATCCGTGGGCTGCCACAGTCGGGCTATTCGGATGCGCAATGGCAATTGCTCGAAGCACTGACTCACGTGTTAACGTCTGCCAGTACGTATCTCCTGGCTAATTTTATTCAACACAATGCGGTCGACTTTTCCGAGGTGGCCAGCCGCGCTGCTCAGGCGTTGGGCACTGAGGTCGAGCCCACCGAGCTGGCCTTAAGCCTGGACTACCGCATTCGTCACTTGCTGGTGGACGAGTTCCAAGACACCTCGCAAACACAGTTTGCCTTGTTTGAGCAGCTCACTGCAGGATGGGCCCCCGGCGACGGACACAGCTTTTTTGCCGTGGGCGACCCGATGCAGTCCATCTACCGTTTTCGCGAGGCGCAAGTCGCCCTCTTTACGCAAGCCCAGCGTCAGGGTTTGGGGGGGCTGCCGTTAGAGCCGCTGACCCTCAGCGTGAACTTTCGCTCGCGCGCGCAGATCATTGAGTGGGTGAATACCACGTTTACCCGCGTCTTCCCTCCAGAGGACGATACCCAGCGAGGTGCCGTCAAATACAGTGCCTCAGTTGCATTTCATCCGGCTGATGATCGCGCAGGTGTGCACACGCGCTTGTTGCCCGGTGGAGACAGAGACGCCGAAGCGCAAGCCGTGGCAGTGATTTGCGCCGACACCCTGGCCGATTTTCCTGACCAAGGTATCGCGATCTTGCTGCGTGCCAAATCCCAGGCGGCCCCGATTGTCGCCGCGCTGGACGCGGCGGGCATCGCTTACTCCGCAGTGGAAATGGCGTCTTTGCGTGAGCGCCCGGTGGTGCGCAATATTGCCTCCTTGGTGCGTGCGGTCATGCAGCCGGGTGATCGATTACAGTGGTTGTCGGTGCTGAGGGCGCCCTGGTGTGCCTTGACATTGCGCGACCTGTACGCGTTGTTACACGATGCGCGCGGTGTGCCGGTGTGGTCGTTGATAACGGACGAAGCGCGTGTTGCCTCCCTGAGCGATGACGGGCAAACCCGTCTGCGTCGGCTCCGCACCGGCATGCAAGCCGTCATGCAACACCGCTTGCGCGGGGATGACGCCTATTGGTTGGAATCCGCGTGGCGCGAGATCGGTGGCGAGGCTTGCATTGATGATCCTTTGGATCACCAGGCTGCCGAGGTGTGCTGGCGCACGATTCGCGCGGTCGCCGATGAGGCCAGCTTGCTCGATGCGAGCGTGCTGGACCGTCGACTCGACGAATTGTTCGCGCCGCCGTCTGTGTCACCCGAGGTGCGCGTGCAGATCATGACGGTGCACAAATCCAAGGGCTTGGAGTTTCCAACCGTGATCTTGCCGGGCTTGGATCGACGCGGCCGGCAGGACGACAAAAAGCTGCTCAACTGGGTTGAGCTGGCCGGCGATGGTGAGGAACCCGATCTCCTGCTGGCTCCGATAGATTCTGCTGATCAGCGCGAACCCATCCTGGACATGTTGCGCGACATTGAAAAAGCCCGGGATCAAAATGAACTGCAGCGCGTCCTTTACGTGGCCACTACACGCGCGCGTGACCGCCTGTGGTTGACCGCCTGCGTCGCCGAGGGGCGTGACGGTGGTGTTCGAGAGCCTGCTAAGGGCAGCCCGCTGCAAGTCCTGCGCCCCGCGCTTGAGTCAGCGTGGTCTGCACTGCAGTTGCCCGATGCCACAGACGATGCCGAACAGCCAGAGGTCGCGGGTGAACCCGTGATGCGACGATTGCCCATGACATGGCAGCCGAGCGCGACGTCGCCAGATTTTGCCTGGACACTGGCCGACGGCATGGACACGGAGGTGGATGCACAGCTCGACTTCTTGTGGGCCGGCAGTCGCGCACGGCACCTCGGAACCGTGGTGCATCGTCAGTTGCAGCGCATCTGTGACGAAGGCGTGCATACATGGGACGCGGCCAGGGTGGCGGCCTCGCGGCCGCACTATGCGCGACTGCTTCGCGCGGCCGGCCTGGACAGCGCCATCGTCAGTGATGCCAGCGAGCAAGTGGCAGCTGCCTTGACACAAGCACTCAATGACCCGCGTGGTCGCTGGTTGCTCAGTGATGATCATACCGACGCGCGCGCAGAATGGGCCTTGACCGCCGTTGAAGCTGGGCGCTTGGTGAACGTCATCATCGATCGCACCTTTGTGGATGACGACGGCGTGCGCTGGATCATCGACTACAAAACCGGCGTGCACAGCGGCGGTGGCCTCGATAAGTTTCTCGACAATGAGGCGGCGCGGTATCGGCCGCAATTAAAGCGTTACGCTGACATCCTAGTGTCATCGGAATCGCGCCCCATTCGCGCGGGGCTTTATTTCCCGGTGTATGGCGCCTGGCGCGAGGTCAGTCTTTGAGCCATAGCGGTTTCCTTCTCACAAAGGTTTACGAAGCCGTATACTCTTTCCTCAAAGCGAAAGCTACAATCGGTGAAAATTAAGAGGGGCTGCGGTGGATCATCACTTCTGGCATAACGCGTGGGAAAATGGCAAGCGTGGCTGGCTCAAGACGCGGTGAATGTGCACCTGGAGACGTGGTGGAAACGTTTTCAGGCCGACGAAAATGCTGAGGTGTTCGTGCCCTTGTGCGGTAAGTCGTTGGATATGCTGTGGTTATTGGAGCAGGGGCATCGCGTCACCGGCGTCGAATTACACGCGTCTGCCGTCGACGCATTTTTTGCGGAGAATGCTGTGCCTGCTGAGCGCACTGAGCAGGGGGCGTTTCAGTACTATCGCAGCCATGGCTTGGGCATTTATTGCGGCGACTTCTTTGATCTCACGGCCGAGCACGTGCAAGATTGCCGCTATGTTTTTGATCGCGCCGCCCTGGTGGCATTGCCACCCGAGATGCGGGTGGACTACGTGACGCATATGCACAAGATATTGCCGGCGGGCAGCCAACTGTTTCTTATCGGTATGGCGTACGATACCAGCAAGATGTCGGGGCCGCCGTTTTCTGTCCCTGATGAAGAAGTCAAAACCTTGTTTGCCAACGGGTTTTCGGTAGAGCGCGTGGCATCGAGTGATGATCCATCACTGCTGGGCGGCCTTGAGAAACGCGGCCTGGACCGGCTGCGTGAGAACATCTACTTCATTCACAAACACTCATCATAGAGGCTGATACAGTGCCGCGCGTGTTGCAAAAAACCATTGGCTTAATTTTGCTCCTGGCAACGGTAGGGTGGCCCTGCCTACAGGCCTTATTATTCGTATAGGCGCGCACGACATGGCAAAACGTTACACACCGGAGCAACGCAAGCCTCGCCTGAAGGGCGCGCTCTTGTATTTGTTGCCGCTGCCATTGTTACTGGATGCAGTGTTGGAGTTGTTTGCAGGGGATGTGCGCGCTGTGCTGGGCAGCGGCGTTGGCTTCGTGCTGGCGATGCTGGGCGCCGTGCTGATGCGCCGTGGCATTGTGATTGAGGCCAAATCCACGCAACGCAAGTTGATGCGTCGCAGCAGCAGCGTGCCGTATAAAATGGTCGGGGCCGTGGTTGTCGGCGCGGCCATGGGCGTGTTGGCCTGGATCGGTCTGGAAAAAACCCTGCTGCAAAGTGCGCTGTACGCCGGGTTTGCGTTTACAGGGTGCTGGCTGTATTACGGTCGCGATCCCAGCCGCAGTCACCCCGAGATCGCTGCGATTGGGATTACCGCCGAAGAAGTGATTGAATTGCTCGAAGAGGCCGAGGGGCGCATCGCCAATATCGAAAAGGCGCGGCGACAAATTGCCAACCCTGAGCTGAATGACCGCCTGCGCAGTATCGTGAAAGGCGCGCGGCGGATTTTAGAGATTATTGAAGACGACCCGCGCGATGCGCGCCGCGCGCGCAAGTTCTTGCGCGTGTACCTCGATGGTGCGATGCAAGTGACCCAGGGCTACGCCAAAACCCACGCCTTGGGCGAGTCGGCGGAGTTGGAGGCGAATTTTCGCCGCGTGTTGGGCACCATTGAAACCGTGATTAGCGAACAGCAGCAGAAGTTGCTGGAGAACAACCTGTCTGAATTGGATGTCACGATTGAAGTGTTACAGATGCAGCTGGAAAAAGAAGGCGTCACATGAGTGCGCCATCACCGCTTGCTCTGTATAAAATTTACAAGTCTAAATGGGCTGATTGAGGCGATACGACGATGAACGATAGCTCCCCGGTGAACAGCAACGATGCTGACCTTGAAGCGCCCGCGCCATTGGCGGGTACGGAACTGCTGCCTGAAATTGATTTAGAAAACTCGCTGGTGCCCTATGCCGAGGTGCCGGGTGACGAGAAAGATCGATTGGACCAATTGATCGCTGAGATCGATCTGGAAGACACCAACTCCGTCATCTTTTTTGGCAGCAAGGCGCAAGAGCAGCTCACGACCATCTCTGACAGCATGCTCGAAGGTGTGCGCAACAAGGACGTCGGCTCCGCCGGTTTGGCCCTCAACAATATGGTGTCAATTCTGCGTGGCTTTGATGTGGTCGGCCTGGACCCGAACAAAAAGCCCGGCTTCTTCGCTCGCTTGTTTGGGCGCGTCAAACCGGTCGCGCGCTTTGTCCAGCAGTACGAAGAAGTCCGCCAGCAGATTGATGCCGTCACCGATGATCTGGAGCAACACAAAACTCAGCTGTTGCGCGACATCACGTCGCTCGACAAACTCTACGAAGCCAATCTCGATTACTTCCACAACTTGGAGCATTACATCTCGGCCGGCGAAGAGAAGCTGCGCCTGGTGGATACCCAAGTCATTCCCGCGCTGGAGCAGAAACACACAGACTCCGAAGAAGTCCTCGATGCGCAAGAGCTGCGAGACACGCGGGCCGCGCGTGACGATCTGGAGCGTCGCATCCATGATCTCAAGCTCACCCGCCAAGTAGCCATGCAAGGCTTGCCCAGTATTCGCATGGTGCAAGAGAACGACAAAGGCCTGGTGAATAAAATCAACTCCACCCTGGTCAACACCGTGCCCCTGTGGCGTCAGCAACTCGCGCAGGCGGTGACGATTTTCCGTTCCGGCCAGGCGGCCAAGAGCGTCAAGGCGGCCACGGATTTGACCAACGACCTGCTGGAGAAAAACGCCGAGAACCTGCGGACCGCCAATGCCGAAGTGCGTCAGCAAATCGAGCGTGGGGTGTTTGATATTGAGTCAGTGACGCGGGCGAATGAAAACCTCATCGCCACCATTGAAGAGAGCCTGCAGATTGCGGACGAAGGCAAGCGTAAGCGCGCCGAAGCCGAATCGCAATTGCATGTGCTGGAGGGTGAGTTGCGCAAGACGTTGGCGTCTGCGCAAGCGAAGCAGCCAGCACCCGCAACTGCACCGGCAAAGACCGAGGCTGAAGGAGCCTGAGTATGGGATTGTGGGACAAGCTCTTTGGTGAATTCGTTGACGTTATTGAGTGGACGGATGACTCTGCTGACACCATGGTGTATCGCTTTGAGCGCTATGGCAACGAAATCAAGTACGGTGCCAAGCTCACCGTGCGTGAATCGCAGCAGGCCGTGTTCGTCAACGAAGGCCAGATCGCCGATGTGCTTGGCCCCGGCATTTATGAGCTGGAGACGAACAATCTGCCCGTCTTGACCACGTTGCAGCATTGGGATCATGGCTTTAAAAGCCCGTTCAAGGCAGAAGTCTACTTCTGCTCGACACGGCAATTCACTGACCTGAAATGGGGCACTAAAAACCCCGTCATGCTGCGCGATGCCGAGTTTGGCCCTGTGCGTTTGCGCGCTTTCGGCACTTACACGATCAGTGTTGAAGATCCGGCGAAATACATTCGCGAAATCGTCGGCACGGATGGCGTGTTCACGGTGGACGAGATCAGCGATCAGTTGCGTAACCTCATCACCTCACGCTTTGCAACGGTGTTGGCGTCATCGGGTATTCCGGTGTTGGATCTCGCCGCGAATTACGACCAACTGGGCGACTACCTCACCGAGCGCATTGCGCCAGAGTTTGCGGACTACGGCTTGGCGCTGGGCAAAATGCTGGTTGAGAATATTTCTCTGCCAACGCAGGTGGAAGAGGCGCTCGACAAGCGCACCAGTATGGGCGTCATTGGCAATCTGGATCGCTACCTCAAGTTCCAAACCGCAGAAGCGATGGAGGCGGCGGCGGACAATCCTGGCGGCGATGCGGGCGCTGGGGTTGGCATGGGGATGGGGTTTGCGATGGCGCAGCAAATGACCAACACCTTGGCAGACGCACCGCAGACTGCGAAGTCACCGCCGCCCTTACCGACGTTGACCAGCTTCCATGTGGAAGAGAACGGCGCGGCTACCGGCCCGTTTGACATCACCACCGTGCGCGACAAGATCCAGCGCGGCGAGATTCAGCCGCAAACACTGGTTTGGTCAGCAGGCATGACCGAGTGGAAGCCGGCGGGCACTGTCGTGGCCTTTGCCAATGACTTCAAGCAGGTCTCAACACCGCCTCCGCTGCCTAGCGACGACTGACAGGAACAGCCGTGGCGCAGATGACCTCAGGCGACGCGTCGCCAGAGAGCCCGAATGGTGACACATCCGGAGAAACGCTGGCGCATGCGCGCTTCCCCTGTGGGCAGTGCGGCGCGCTGCTGACCTATAAGATCGGCACGACCAGCCTCGGCTGCGATTACTGCGGCAACACCAATACCATTACAGACTCGGTTGCCCCTATTCGCGAGCGCGATATGCATGCCGCCTTGCGAGCTTTGGGGCATGCGCGAGTTGTCGATGCCACGGTCAATGTCATCCACTGTACTACCTGCGCGGCTCAGTTTGAGCTCGATACCCACGAGCATGCTGGCCAATGTCCGTATTGCGGCACGGCGGTAGTCACGGGCACAGGACACCTGAAAGACATCAAGCCACAGGCGTTACTGCCGTTCGCGATCACCGCAGATCAAGCTCGGGAGTCCTATCGCGTCTGGCTCTCGCGCTTGTGGTTTGCGCCTTCAAGCCTGAAAAAGTACGCCCGCGCTGATCAGCAACTCAATGGCGTTTACATTCCGTATTGGACCTACGATTCGCGCACCCACTCCGCCTATCGGGGGTTGCGTGGCGATACCTACTATGTGCGCCAGAGTTATATGGCGGTGATCAAGGGGCGACGCGTGCGTCGCTCGCGCCGGGTCCCGAAAATCCGCTGGACACCCGTGAGCGGACACACCCGCCGCCACTTTGATGACGTGTTGGTCGGTGCCAGCCGCTCGCTGCCGCGCAAGATCATGGATTGGTTGCAGCCCTGGGATCTGGACAGACTGGTCCCGTACACCGACGATTACCTCAGTGGATTCACGAGCGAGATCTATCAGGTTGAGTTGGATGAGGGCTTTGAGCGCGCGCGACAGATCATGGACGCCACCATACGGCGCGATATCATGCGCGACATTGGCGGCGATCATCAGCAGATTCGCAGCGTTAACACCCAGCACAGTGACACCACCTTTAAGCACATACTATTGCCGCTGTGGACGGCGGCCTTCACCTTCAGAGGCAAGACGTATCGTTTCGTCGTCAATGGCCGTAACGGCAAGACGCGGGGGGAGCGGCCGTGGAGTGTCATCAAGATCGCGCTCGCCGTGATGGCAGGCATAGCGGTGGTGCTGGTGTTCTTGGCGCTGGCCAACAGCAGCGGCGCTTTTGATGCACTGCAAGGTGGGGTGATCGAGTCGTTGCCGCGCGACTTTAACGTGCCGCGTTTCTGATAATGCGCGCGTGGGTCGCCTTTGCAGGGTGACGGCACTTGTATCTGTCAGGTCTCTTCGATAGCATGAAAAGGCTGTGACAGCGCATGCACAGTCGTGTTCAAATCACTGACGCCGAAGAGTATTTGCCATCTATGCAACCCGCCAACGACCCTCAGCCACTCTATAACCGCATCCGAGACGTGTTTGAGCACGGTTTCACCATTGACTGGGTGACCGCGTCGTTCATCACCATCACGCACCTCGTTTGCTTGATTGGAGCGCCCATCGCCTATTACTGGGCACCGGACGGTTTTTGGCAAGTGATGTTGGCGTGGACGCTCATCCAAGCTGTCGTCGGCAGTTTGTCCACCACGGTTTACGCGCACCGGCTGATTTCTCACGGTGCCGCCAGAGTCATCACCTGGCCTGTACACATTGCATTTGGTTTTATTGGGCACGTGTTTGCGATGCAGGGCAGCATCCGACGTTGGGCGGCCATGCACGTGATGCACCACGGGGTTGATGGTAGCGGTAAGCACGAGCTTGACCCCTACAGCGCGACGTGGTTTCCCAGTGCGTGGCGTAACTTCCTGTGGTCGCACGTGTTGACGTATTTCTTTTACCACCCGGATACCAAGGCCGCCGAGAGCGCCTATCGCGCGAAAAGCTCCACGCCTTTATTGTGGCAAGAACGCCTCTACGTGCCCTTAATGATTCTGCTTAACTTTATCCTGCCAACTGTGGTGGGTTTTGCATTGACCGGAACGGCGGCGGGTGCGTTCGGCTTGCTCATGGCATCTGTCGGTGGCTTTATCCTCGCACAACACAATACCTGGACCGTCAATAGCGTCACGCACATGTGGGGTTTGAAGGACGGTTTGATCAGCTCCGCCAAGAACAACTACATTTGGCTGGGGCCGATGGGTGAAGGGAACCATCATGCTGATCATCACGATTTTCCGCGCGACTACCGCAATGGCTTTGGCTGGACCGGGTGGTTGCTGGACCCGTCGCGCTATGTGCTGTTGCTGTTAAATGCGCTGGGGCTCGTTAAGGGGCTTGCGCGCGCGAGCAAGAGTCGTGAGGCGGAGATTATCGCCAAGCGCAAACTCATCGAAGCGCAGGCACGTACCCATCGCTCGGGCTGGGAAAAATGGGAATCCCGGCTGGAGCAACTCACCGCCGAGTGGCTGGAAGCGACCCGTCAATGGGAGAGCTTTCATCGCCGAAAAATACAACTCAAGTCCATGTCACTACCCACGCTGGAGCTGAACAAAAAACTCGCCGTGCTCAAGGCCGAGATCGCCGTCTCCAAACGCGCCATGCTCGCGCGCAAACAGGCCTTTTTTGACGCCTTGTTTGAAATGACCGTCATGGGTCGCGTCGCTTAAACACTCGCTCCAGCCTCTTTCGATTGCGCGGCCTCGCTGTTAGGGCTGCGCGTCCACGCGACAATATGTCGCACTTCAATAAGCAAACGCTTGTGTAGAATCCCCCCAACTTTAATAATGAATTGAGGAGGAGCTATGCGAGCTTTTAAGCAAAGCGCATATTCGGTCTGTCTGTTGTCGGCGGCGTTGGTGATGAACGGTTGCAGTGACGACGACGATACTGCAGCGACGCAAGATGTTGAGCTTCGCTTTGCCGCCAAGGTCGGCGATATCTCCTTCGCCTGTGGCGATGTGTACACCGGGATCGGCGTGGGCGAAGCCGACAGAGCCAACTACCAGGTCAATGATTTTCGCGTGTTGATCTCGGAGGTTGCGATGACCCACGCGGACGGCAGCCAAGTGCCGGTCACCCTCGAGCAGGACGGTGTGTGGCAATACAACACCACGGCCTTGCTGGACTTTGAAGACGGCTGCAGCGGTAACGGCACCACTGAAACACGCTCCGTGGTGACTGGCACCGTGGACGGTGGCGACTATACCGGTGTGTGTTTCACCATTGGTGTCCCGTTTGAAGAAAACCATATGGATACCGCCACAGCGCCCTCCCCGTTAAATGCCTCCGGCATGTTCTGGAACTGGCAAGGGGGGGCACAAGTTTATTCGCGTCGACGGCGTGGGTGATCCGGGTGACGAGACGCACGCCAATCGCGGCTTTAATATTCACCTGGGCTCCACAGGCTGCCAGGCTGACGGAAAAACATCCGCACCCGAGGAAGCGTGTCTATACCCCAACACCGTGCAGGTCTGTCTCGGTGGTCAAGACGGCGCAAACTTTGACGCGGCCACCAACACCGTCGTTTTTGATGTGAAGGATGTGTTGGCGGAGTCAGACGTCACCATTGACGACGAAGCCCCTGCAGGTTGCATGTCATTCCCGGGTGACAGTGCTTGTAATACCATTATGCCGCGTCTGAATTTGCCCTACGCGTTTAGCGATGAGCAAGTCTACCCGGCAGTGGGCCAGCACTTCGTGCGCATGGAGTGAGTATCCCCGGTAGTTGAGTCGACGTTGTGAATAGGGAAAGGCTCTTAGCGAGTCGTGTACCGCGCCTGCATTACGTGATGCTGATCATGCTGCTTGCAGGCTGCGGCGGATCGGGGGGAGGAGGCGATGGGTCTCCGCCCACGCAATACAACTGGCAGGTCCCGCCCGGCTTCCCGACCCCCCGGGAAGATCCAGACAATCCTTTGTCAGAAGAGAAGGTTGCGCTGGGGCGCTTGCTTTTCTACGACCGGCGCATGTCCATCAACCAGAAAATGGGCTGTGCGGACTGCCGTCTGCCGGCGCTGGCGTTCACCGACGGGCGAACCACGTCTGAGGGGACGCTCGGGGATATGCATCCGCGCAACGCCATGTCGATGACCAACGTCGTCTACAACGCGAGCCAAAACTGGGCCAACCCCAATACGCTGACCCTGAGCCAGCAAGCCTTGGTGCCGATGTTCGGCGAAGTGCCGGTCGAGTTGGGGTGGACGGATCACGAGGACGAAATCCTCGCGCGCTTTGCCGCCGACCCGGATTACGCTTCACGGTTCGCGACCGTATACCCTGATGAGGAAAACCCTGTAAGCGTGGGCAATGTCGTCAAAGCCTTGGTCGCGTTTGAAATGACGATGATTTCAGGCAATGCGCCCGTGGACAAAGCCACCTACCAGGACCAACCGGAGGCGCTCTCCGATTCGGCGCGACGCGGCATGGATTTGTTTTTCTCCGAGCGGTTAGAGTGCTTCCATTGCCACGGTGGGTTTAACTTCAGCAGTGCGGTCGATCACGATGGCTTGGTGTTTGAGCAAGTCGAATTTCACAACAACGGCTTGTATAACATCAACGGTACTGGCGACTATCCGCACGGCAATCAAGGTGTGCACGACGTGACGCATAAGCTCGAAGATCGCGGCATGTTTAAAGCGCCCACCTTGCGCAATATCGCCCTGACTGCTCCCTATATGCATGATGGCTCGATTGAAACGCTGGACGCCGTGATTGATCACTACGCGCGCGGTGGGCGCTTGATTGAAGAGGGGCCCTATGCCGGCGATGGTGCGAAGCATCCGCTCAAAAGCAGCTTATTGGCAAGCTTTCAAATCACCGAGCAAGAAAAGCGTGACTTACTGGCATTCTTTGATGCGCTGACAGATTGGGAGTTTATTTGTGATCCGCGCTTCAGTGACCCTTTTGGCAATTTGCCGCCGCACTCGGACTGTTGAGCATGAACGTCTCTTGGTATAAACAGCTATTGTATTGTTTGGTCGGCCTGGCCATCACCTTCCCGGCCAGTGTGTGGGGCTGCGCGGTGTGTGTGCGGCGACCCGACCCTGACCACCATGGGCGTTGAAAAGCCCTTTGCCGGTCGTGCCCGTGTGTCACTGGAGTACCTGGATCGCGTAGAGCGCATGGGTACACCTGGCTTCAACCGCAAGGAAGTGAATGAGCAACGCGGGTCACTGGGCTTGTCATATTCGCCCAGCAGACGCATGGCGCTGAGCGTGGTGGTGCCCTGGGTGGATAAGCAGGTGACGACCACTAGTCTGGCCGAGGAGAGTACACAGGCGGTGGGCGATATTAATCTGACGGCAAAGCTCTTCTTGCAGCCCGATACCCCCTTGCCTAAGCACCTCTATGGCGTCACCTTGGGTGTGACGCTGCCAACCGCGCCCGAGAAAAAGGATGCGAGCGGCCAATTGCTGGATATCGATGCGCAGCCGGGTGCGGGTGCCACGATTGCGCAGGCTGGTGCTTGGTACAGTCACTTTCAGTTCCCCTATCTGTTCTACATCAGCGGCGTGGCGAACTTGCCCAGTGAGGGTGATCAAGGGTTTCATCCGGGTGATTCTTTTTTAACAACACTGCAAGTCCAGTATTCGTTCAATTATCAATGGGCTGTGCAGGCTAATCTGGATACACGCTGGAGTGAGCGTGACACCTATGACGGTGAGCGCGACGCCAATTCAGGCGGTTTTCTCGCGTTCATCGCACCGGGAATGGTGTTTAAGCCCGTCGAGGATTTGCTGCTCACGGTCAGTACGCAAATTCCTGTGATTGACGATTTACACGGAGAGCACGAAGAAGGCCAGACCGTGCGATTGGGAGTGATTTATGATTGGTAGTCAGGCGATACGCAGTCTGTTGCTGAGTTTGAGTGTGACCATCATCGTCGCCTGCGGCGGCAGTGGGTCCTCCTCGCCCGGAATCACTGTACCTGTGACAGTCACGCTGCAGGCGCAAACGCCTGACACATCACCCGCGGCGGGCAGCATCAAGTCATTCACCACAGCTGAAGGCGTGCGGGTGGATGTGCAAGAGGGTTTTCTGACGGTCTGGAGCCTGGAGCTACTGCAAGCCTGTGACAGCAGTTTCTTTACCCGGTTGCCGGCGCGGCTATTCGAGGCGGTATTCCCGTCAGCGCACGCGCACGCGGACGATTCACCGACCGTGATTGGCACCACCCGAGTGCTGTTGCTGGATCAAGCCGATGGCCAGCTCAACGCCTGGGGGAGCTTCTCACCGCCGCCCGGCGACTATTGCGGCTTGCTGCTCTTGCTGTTTCCGGCGGATGAAGATGCCGAAGACTTACCCGCAACGCCGCCACTGGTGGGCACGACACTCTATGTGGCGGGGCAATACACCTTGCCGGGTGCGGCGCCCGTCGCGTTCACGGTCAATTTGCCCACGCGCCTGCGCGAGAGAGGATTAACCTTTCCGGCGCTGCTGGTCTTGGATGCCGAGCAACGCGCGGTCACGAAAACCCTCAGCATTGCCTACGACACCTGGTTTGATGGCATCGACTTCACCCAGCTGGACAGCACCAGTGTGCGTAACCAGCTGCTGGAAAATGTGCGCCAGTCTGCGAGTGTTGACTGACGCCCCAGTGCGGTAGGATAGGGGAGCCTGGCAATCTGGCTCGGTGGCATCGTACCCCCGAGGTGCCGGGTGTGTGCATCCACCAGTGAGGCTACCCGGTATGACAGCGCAACCCGTATCCACCATTCTCGACACCATCGGCAACACGGCTTTGCTGCAGGTAGAAGACGGTATCTTTGCCAAAGCAGAGTTCATGAACCCCTCGGGCTCCATCAAGGCGCGGATGGCCAATTACATCATTGAGCAGGCGGAAGCCAACGGTTTACTGCGCCCGGGCGATACCATAGTGGAAGCCACCAGCGGCAATACCGGCAATGCCTTCAGCATGATCGCGGCGGTCAAAGGCTACCAGATGATCGTGATGATCCCGTCGGGATACACCGATGAGCGCGTGCAAATCTCCAAGGGCTTTGGCGCCCGCATCCGTTTTATCGGCAACTTCCAGGTGGATGAGGCGCGTGACGCGGCGCTGCAGCTCGGCAAGCAGGACGGCTTTTACTGCCCGGCACAGTTTGATAACGAATGGAACGTGGACGAAAACCGCGAGTGGCTGGGCAAGGAGATCATTGCGCAGTTGCCGCCGGGCGTGCAGATTGACGCGATTGTGCAGGGCGTGGGCACGGGCGGCACCTTGATCGGCGTGAGCCAGGCCCTGCGCCAATGGCATAACCCCAAGCTCAGAGTCTTTGCCATGGAGCCGACCGAGTCGCGCACCATTGAATGCTGCATGGTGTGCGACCACAAGATCGAAGGCATCTCCGATGGCTTTGTGCCCACGTTGTACCAGCGGCATCAGGATATGGTGGACGCCATTGTCTCTGTAGACAGCCAATTGGCCATCGTCGAGGCCCAGCGATTGGCGTCGGAGAAAGGGTTGTTTGTCGGGCCGAGCAGTGGCGCGAACTATTGGGCGGCGCGCAAAATCAAAGCGGACGACCCGTCCATCAAAAATGTGCTGACCTTATTCTGCGACCGTGGCGAGAAGTACCTCACCATGATGTACAAGGTCTAGCGGGCCTATTTGTCGCGATACCGGAACACTTGAATGTGCCAGTGCCACTTGATCGCGGCCAGGCGCAAGGTCAGCGTGCCCGCCATGCCCAGCAGCATCGCGAGCTGGTCGGTTACCCCGGCATTGAGGCTTTGGGTATAGATCAGTCCGCCAAAAATGCACGTGGTGGCGTAGAGTTCACTGCGCAAAATCATCGGTGTGGAGCGGGCAAGCACGTCGCGGATCATCCCCCCAAAGCAACCCGTGATCATGCCCATGATTATGGCGGTGGTGTTCGGCATCCCCAGCGCGAGCGCTTTCTGCACGCCAATGCCCACAAAAAACGCCAGGCCGACAGCATCGGCAATTTCTAATCCGGTCTTGGGCATGACCCGCCGCCAGTTCAGCCAGAGCGTGCTCAGGCCCGCTGCGAGTAGGATAGAAATCAAGTAATACGGGTCGTTGAGCCAAAACACCGGTACGTCCAGGATCACATCGCGTATCGTGCCGCCGCCGATGCCCGTGACGGCCGCCAATACCACCACGCCAAAGCCGTCGAGCTTTTTCTGGTACGCCACCAGGGTGCCCGAAATCGCAAATACCGCGACCCCGATCAAGTCCATCCCGTAGAAAAATGCCGTCACTGTGTGTCCGCTCGTCGTTGCATGAGAAGCGGCATCATACCTCCACAGTGCAGAGGATGACTATAGCGGAGACAGTCACGTTAGGACCGGCTGTTGGTGCTCTTAACAATACAATATTAGAGTAATTCAAATGGGGTCGCAGTTGCTTTTCTGAGGCGCAGGCGCGCGTATTGATTGAATAAGTCATTGCTTTTTGTGAGGGATATGTAGCGAGCGTGGCAGTGAAAATCACACCTGCCACATCCGAGTGCAGGCCGTGCTAGACTAAGCCCGCCATAGGGACAGGCGTCTGTATTGATGAGCGTGTAGGCCGAGATGTCTTCGCAGAAGTGAAGTCGACATACCGCGGGGCAAGTGTTGTTGAGAATGGTGCGTTTTTTTGTCCTCAGGGCCAGTGATGCCGACTCTGCTGATCCGCAGCGTGCGCCGGGTATGGTTGTTTCGTGACCGGCATGTTGCGCGAGAGGCCTGCGGGCAAGGACACGTCCTCAGATATGCACACCGATCCTGACGTCGACGCGGTTGAGACAGGCGCGAGCGCCGTAGAAGAAGACATTGCCGCACTCTACCAGGACTACGCCGGGCGATTGTCCGCAACCCTCCGTAAGATGTTTGGCGATGGCCCACCCGACCCGGACGACGTGGCTCAGGAAGCCTCCGCCGCGTTATCGAACACCGCGATATCGCCTCCATCCATAACCTCAAAGCCTTTATCTGGCGCACAGCCCGCAACCTTGTGCTCAAGGAAAAACACACCCAACAGGTCCGAGCACGCTACGATTTTGAGGTGGAGCAGCTTTATTTTCCACTCAAGGGTGACGATTCGACCCCCGAAAGGATCATAAAAGCAAGAGAACAACTACAGGCAATCAACGAGCTTCTCGTGAAGATGCCGGAAAAGCGGCGGCGCGCCTTGGTCCTTCACCGGATTGACGGCCTGTCAGTCGCAGAGGTAGGGCGGCGGCTGGGTATCAGTCGCACGGCGGCGGCAAAGCATGTTGCCCGCGCGTCGGCTGAACTGCATGCCTGGATACTGAAAAACAATGGAGGATAATTGAGATGCAGGGAGTGGGACGGGCATCAACTGATGACATGCTCCGCGCGGCGCACGCGTGGCGGACACTGCTGGACAGCCCAGAGGCGTCGCAGCAGGATCGTGCCCGCTTTGAAGCGTGGTTGCGTGAAGATTCGCGTCACGCTGATTTCTACGATCAGGCCGTGACGTTCTGGGCGGCGCTCGGCCATCTGGATCAGGACGATCTGGATGACGCCGTGTCACGCCCGAGTTGGTGTGAGCGTTTCTCCGCGTGGGGCGCGAGTCTCAGAAGCGCTAGGGGCAAACCGACCTATCGCTGGGTCGCGGGTGGCGCGGTGGCAGCCGTGTTCGTGGTGGCGCTTGTGGCGTTGATTACACCCAGCCACGACGCAGCGCGTGAGCAAGACGTAGCGGCAGTGCAGACGGACGTGACGCGCTACCAGAGTGCTACCGGCCAAGTCAGGACAATCACACTGAGCGATGGCACGGTCGTGATGCTGGGTGCGCGCACAATACTGGAAACCGCCTTCACCCAAGATCGTCGCGTGGTTCGCCTGCTGGATGGCGCCGCCTTGTTTGAGGTTGCGCACGATCCGAGCAAACCGTTTGTGGTCGAGGCCGGCGAGCTGGAAGCGCAGGCCCTGGGTACGCAGTTCGATGTTAGAAGCAGCGCTGGCGTGTACCGGGTCGCGGTTGCAGAAGGCGAGGTTGCTGTCAGCTATCCTCTCATGATTGACAGCAAGCCCACGTATTTGCTCAATAAAAAAACACTGCATGCGGGCGAGCAGGTTGCGGCGGACAGGCAAGCCGGCATGAGTGACATTCAGCGTGTCGCGGTCGACCGCATCGGCGCCTGGCGCGACGACCGGCTGATTTACAACGGGGCCAAGCTCTCTGAGCTGATCGCCGACGCCAACCGCTATGCCACGCAGCCGGTTGAAATCGCGATGGGGTCGGAGTCTATTGCGTCTTTGCAGATTCGGGGCGCCTTCAACGGGCGCGATATCGACGGCATGCTCTCCAACCTCGAACTGATTCTGCCCGTGGTTATTGACCGCAGCCAGCCCGACCTTGTGCGCATAAGGGCGCGATAACATCGCTGCTCCTTTTTATAATCTGCATTTTTTTCTCTCGCAGGGTGTCGATTGCGCCCCTTAAAAGATCATAGAAGCGTAGCGTGGCTGATTGTCAGGTGCGCAGGGTTTTCTTAAGGGGCTCGATTTTGGCAAAGGTTTCAGAAAAACGGCGTGGCAGATTTGCAGTATTGCATTTGGTATCGGTAATTGCGTCGGTAATGGCGACGATTGCGCTGAGCACGCCTGTGGTCATGGCGCAGAGCGAAACGCAGCAGATCCAGGTGCAGACGATTAACATTCCTGCAGGCACGTTGGGGGATTCACTGGTCGCGGTGTCTACCGCCTATGGCGTCAATGTGCTCGCGTCGGAAGAGCTGGTTGAGGGCAAACGCGCCCCCGCATTGACAGGCACCATGACCGCGCAAGAGGCGCTCGATCGCTTGGTCGCTGGTACCGGCCTTGCGGCAAAACGTGCCGATAACGGTGCGTTTATCGTAAGCCCAGCGATCACCGCTGAGGAGGATGATGGCTCTGCTGCTGCACAGCGCCCGATGGCCAGCCAAGTCGTCACGGTGTTCGGTCGAACACGAGAGAGCGCGCTGCGCGACGTGCCGCAGACGGCACAAGCCTTCAATGCGGATTTCATTGAGGAAAGAGCGGCTATTGATGTCTCCGATATCATTCGCTTTATTCCCTCGGCCGCGCCCCAGTATTCCCAGATTGGTTGGTTGGGATATGCCTACAGCGTGAGAGGCTTTGCCGCGACGGAAGTCATCAACGGTGCGCGCCTGAATCAAGCCAACTACGCCCTGGACGCCCAGCTGTTTGAGCGCGTCGAAGTCTTGATGGGGCCGGCGTCGGTGTTGTACGGATCGATGGAGCCGGGCGCTGTCATCAATATCGTCACCAAGAAACCCCGATACGAGCGCCACATCGATGCGGGCCTGGAGCTCGGCAGCTACCAACACCAGCGATACACCCTTGATGTTGGCGGCCCGGTGGGCGATCGTGTCAGAGTGCGCTTAAACGCTGCCTATCAAGATCGGGAAACGTTCCTGGACTTTTGGTCCGAAGAGAAGTTGACGGTGGCGCCCGCCATCGAGTGGGATATCACCGAGAGCACATAGCTCACGCTGGAAGCCGTGTTGTCGGATGTTGATCAGCCTGCGGGCGGTTATCTCGGCACGCCGGCCGCCGGTCGCCTCACCGACAATGTCAACGGCGACTATCCCGACGCGTTCTTTATGCAAAGTCCGAATGAAGAAGGTGTCGGACGAACGCGCGAAACCCAAAGCGTTGAGGTGACACTGCACCATGATTTTTCAGAGCGTCTGAGGTCTCGTGCAGTCTTGGCATATACCACCACGGAGCGCGATGATCAGTCTATCGTGGGATTTTTGGGGGAGGACGAGCGCACCCTGTCACGCCTCCAAGTCGGCAATGTCAGTGATTCGGATGCGTACCAGGTTTATGTAGATCTGGCAGGTGAGTTCACCACGGGTGCAGTTCATCATGAGTTTTCTGCAGGCGCTGAATACTTTGATAGCACGTTTAACAACCTCCAGACGCGGTACAACGTCAGCCCGATTGATTTGTACGATCCCGTGTATAACGCCGTCCTTCTGCCCGAAAACCAAACCAGAAACCTGAGCTCGGAGCTAGAGACTGAAACGGTCGGTGTCTTTATTCAGGACAAGATGACCTTGGCTGAGCGCTTCCATCTGATCGCCGGTACACGCTATGCCGAGATCGAAAGCGGTAATACAGGCAGTAAAGACAGCCAGTCTGATTGGCCGACCATGTTCGGGGTTGTCTGGGATGCGTCAGACAGCGTCTCCCTGTTCGCGAATCGGTCTGAGTCCTTTGTCCCACGCTCAGGAACCACTGCGAACATGCGCGCGTTTCCGCCGGAGAGCAGTGTGCAATATGAAGCGGGCGCCAAATTTGGTCTTCTCCAAACATACCTGACCGGTACCGTGTCGCTGTTCCGCGTAGAAAAACCCGATGTACTTACGCCTGATCTTGATAACCCGGGTTTTGCCGTGCCCCTGGGCGAGGTCATGACCGAAGGGCTGGAGGTTTCGGTCAGCGGCAATCTGCTGCCCAATTGGTCCGTCTTTGCAAGCTACGCCTACATGACATCTGACGTTGAAAGCAACGACCCAGGCCTGGATGGCAATGATCTGCGTTATGCGCCTAAAAACACAGTGTCTCTGGCGTCAGGGTATCAGTTATCGTCGGGTCCCTTGCATGGGCTTGTCATAACGGGGTCAATCCAATACGCCGGGGAGCGATTTCTGGATGCCGCCAATACGCTCGAAGCCCCCAGCTTTACCCGCGTGGATGTGGGCCTGACCTACCCCGTGTCTGAGCAGATTGAAGTCAGCCTGGTAGGCAAAAACGTGACCGATGCTGAGATCTACTCCGGATACGGCGCCAATAACGTTGACATCAATCCTCCCGCGACCGTGATGGGCGGGCTGCGCGTCTCCTTCTAGCCCGATGGCGAATGGGCGCCGATCTGGCGCCTTCCCTCGGTTAATCACCGCCGCGATAGGCGGCTACGCCTTGTCGATCCTGGTCGGTGCGGCACTGGCGCGGTTCCTGCCGACCGCGCCAGCCGAGGCGGCCGTCCTTGGCATGATGGTCTCCTTCCTCGTGTTTACCGCCGTGACCTTATGGGTCTACGCAGTGCATCACTTACGCCAAGTCTGGTTAACGTTGGGTATTGTGATCGTGTTGCTAGGCGCTGTTGTGGCGGGGTCCATCGTCGTGGACGGCCGGCTGTGAAAGACAGCTTTCGGCAATCCATGGCCTGGCTGCACACCTGGTCAGGGCTGGTGCTCGGCTGGGTCATGTTTGTCATCTTCTATACCGGAACGGTGGCGTTCTTCAAGCAAGAGATCACGCTGTGGTCCCAGCCCGAACTGGTCGCAAACCCGATAGAACCGGTCTCAGCATTAGCGTTCGCGCAAGACTACCTGCAGGACAAAGCGCCGGATGCGCAGACTTGGCATATTGTTCTGCCGGAGCGTGGTTATGGCGGTGTGCAGCTCTCTTGGTTGTCTGAGTCAGGGGCAGGAGTGGTGTTATTGAATCACACCGGCGAACAAGTCCGCCTTCGCCCGTCGCGTGGGGGTGAGTTCTTTTACCGCATGCACTTTGATCTGCACTATCTCCCCCGGCCGGTAGCTCGCTGGCTGGTTGGTGTGGCCTCCATACTTATGTTTATCGCCCTGGTAACAGGTGTGATCATCCATCGCAGGATCTTTGTCGACTTCTTTATGCTAAGGCTGGGAAAAGGGCAAAGAAGTTGGCTCGATGGGCACAATGTCGCTGCCGTTCTGGCCTTGCCTTTTCATCTCATGATCACCTATACCGGCCTGGTGACGTTTGTGGCGATACTGGTGACAAACATTATCCACGCAAACTACACCAACTACAGCGATTACCGAGAAGATGTGTACATCGAGCGGATAGCCCGGCCAGCCACAGGCGAATCGTCACCGTTGTTACCACTGCCGCTGTTAGCAAAAGAGGCGCGCGACCAGTGGGGAGGACGGCACCCAGGCGAGATCACCGTCGAACATCCGGGGGACAGCGCCGCCACGGTGATGATCACAGGCGCCCTCGGCCAGCGTTTCTCCGCGCATCGACAAGCCATCTATGTGGATGGGGTGACGGGCGAGCCGTTGGCGCTCAGCGCACCCACGGGTATCGGCACCGCGCTAAAAGGCGACCTGGTCGGTCTGCACGCCGGCCGATTTGCCAAGCCGGGATTGCGATGGCTGCTGTTTCTATCGGGCGTGCTGGGTACGCTGATGATTGCCACCGGGCTGGTGCTATGGACCGCCAGGCGCCGACGACGGCAGGAGCGGCGTCTCTCAATCGGGTTTCGACTCGTTGAAAAGCTGAATATCGGCGTCCTGGCCGGGCTGCCTGCAGGCACTGCCGCCTACTTCCTCGCCAATCGACTCCTGCCACTGGACTTGCCATC
>DOIU01000232.1 GCA_003511825.1 Gammaproteobacteria bacterium
TGTCGAGATTTTTGTCTTCGCCCGATGCGCCACCGCCCTGTCGTGGGTCTGTGCTGGTGAGATAGATTTTGGGTGCATTGGCGGTGCCACTGACCACCAGCCCAGTCAACAGACGCGTGACGATCGCAGGGTTCACCGTGCCATCGTCATCGTGGTTCACCATATCGTGAACCAGTGAAATCGTTTCGGTGCTGGTGACGACATAGTCGTTTTGACCGTTGCGGGCCACACCAAAGATAGACACCATGCCGTTCATTTGCCCAACGTACAGTTTACCGTCAGGGCCGAACTGCAAGGTAGTTGGGCGATTTAAGCTGGCACCGACGAGTTGGCTCTGGCCGAATTCGGGTTTGGGGCCATTGTTACCGCCAGGCTGATTCACTTTGCCAGACAGTGCGACCTTGACCTTACTCGTGACGCCATCGTTGTTCAGGGTCAGCGTCGCCGCTTTGTCGCCAAAGGTGGCCGAGGTCATGGTGATGGCGACGGTGTGGGATTCCCCCGGTGCTAGCGTGACTGCGCTGTTAAGACTGGTCGAGAAGTCGCCTGCATTTTCGCCCGAGAGTTCAGCGGCTTCTATCACAATATCCGGTGCATTGCCCTCGCCCTGGTTGGTGACGACCAGGTTCTTTTTACTCGATGCGCCCATATTGATGGTGCCCAGACCGAGGTTACCCGGTGATGCCACCAACTCACTGACCGGACGCGGTGTGCCCATCCCCTTAAAGAAAATGACGTGTTCGGCGCTGGCACCGTCATGATCGATTTGCAGGCTGGCGTTTTTTTTGCCAGTCGTCGCCGGAAAAAACCGCACTGTGATGTCAGCAGACTGTCCAGGCGTCAGGCTGGTCGTCGCCGGCATGTCGACGTCAAATTCGGTACTGTCAGCCCCTTGGAGCACGATGTCGTTAATCTGAATGGTGACGTCATCAATCCCGCCGAGATTCGTGACTGTCAGGGTTTTTTCCAGTGTCTGTCCGACTTCAACGGCGCCCATGTCTAATAAAGGCGGGGTCACGCCAACGTTGGTCACTTCGTTAATAACAGCCGTGCCACTGAGCGGGATACTCACCGTTTGTGCAGCTTGGGCGCTAGACCCAATCACGATAGACAGTAGGCATGCCAGTAGGCTGGTGAGAAGACGCATTTGGCTCTTTTGCATGGTGTAATCCGATGACCCTTCAGACAGGACAGTTCGTTCCCTCGCACATTGCATGGGGAAATCTAATGGGGTTATCGACCTTAGAAGGATCTTTCTGAAGTGTGAGCGAGTCAGCTTTTCAATTCTGCCAACTGTGCCGGGGGTGATGCGACGGAGGTCGCAGTTTTCGGAGGGTTTGCCCTACGCGGTGCAGGTAAAAAAGATCCGTTATTCAGTTGATTATCATTCGCCTCTTAACGTGCCTTGCGCACGCAAAAAACCAGTAATGGTGTCCAGTATTGCTTGGTGGTGAAAATGACGATCACCGCCGGTTTCTGGGGCACACAGCGGGCCACCTCGCGGCTCCAGTACCTGCAAGACATACTGGCCTAGGGGCTTGCACGCGGGCAGAAAAGAGAAGTGATGGATGTTCGGTATCTGTACTGTGCGAATGACAGGCTCACCCAGGCTTTCTGCTGCCCCGGAAACCGCCTGAGTTTCGGGCTGAATCAGTAACGCCGGTGTGGCCGCAGTGGGGTCGGCTGGCACGAGCGCAGCCGTGTAGGTGGGGTCAAGGGCAACCACTGCCCCAACGCGTGGGTCGCGATAGTCGCCCTCGAAGCGCGCCTGATCCACAGCACGCTGCTCGGGAGACAGATACTGATAAAACAGGCAATCGGGAGCCGTCACCTGTTGTTGGCAGTAGTGATCAAACCCTTCGCGACTGAGTCTGGCCCCGCCGACTGCGAGTGCGGTGTAGCCGCCCAAGGAATGCCCAATAACGGCAATGCGTGAGGCGTCAATCCTGGGTGAGAGTTCGGGGTCGGCCAGCACGGCGTCCAGCAAAAACTGAATATCTTGCGGCCTGCGCCAGGCTTGAATGAGGGTGGCTGGCGTGAAATCTCCCGACGTGCTGCCCGGGTGGTTGGCGGCGATCACGATGGCGCCTTGGCGAGCCAGCGACACGGCCAGCCAGCTTTGATTGGCGCGGTTACCGCCCGCGCCATGTGACAAAATCACCAGCGGCAAAGGGTTGGCGGGCGGTCTCGCAGCGCGTGCGGCAGAAAAGCCATGAAAGACCATACCGTCATCTAGGAGGCTGGCGGGCGTTGTGTCTTGGGTCGGGTACCAAATATAGGTGGCCAAGGTGCGGTCGCGAGCGTCATCAATAAAGGCTTTGCCGATCACGCCGACGCCGGCGCGTGTATCGGCTGTGCCTCTTTGTAACCACAATACTGCAATGATGAGTGCGGCAAGGATCAATACGGTCGCAAGTAAAAGGCGTTTGAGGCGGGTTGCGAGCATGGGTAAATGACCTAGGGCAATGGGGGACATGGCTCGCGCCTGCACAGTAGCGTTTCTGATCCGGGACGCAAGACACTC
>DOIU01000304.1:0-395 GCA_003511825.1 Gammaproteobacteria bacterium
AGCTTTATACCCAGTTGGTGTATTGGGTGGCTGATGAAGCGCCGGCAGACTGGCGCACCGTCCGCATCAATATGGAAATGCTCCTGGAAAACGGTGAAGTGGCCAACAGCTGGGCAACATACTGCAAGGTGGGTGACGACATGCAGGATGTAGAGATGGAGGCCTCGGCGGTGAAGGAAATTGAGTTGCGCAATCTGTTTCGCGCACTCAATGACCTGTCAGCCGAATCGGGTGACCGATGGACGGTGTGCGACTTTACGGTCAACAGCACCGGTCAGTACAACGTCGATTATTCCTACGATCCGCCCCCGCGCTTGAGTGGTGACCTCAGAGCTTATTGATCGGCGAAAGACGTACGCCACTCGCGCATAAAAAAGCCCGACCAGGCTATGTTC
>DOIU01000304.1:731-1020 GCA_003511825.1 Gammaproteobacteria bacterium
TGGTCGGGCTTTTTGGTTTTTTGGCAGGGCTTACTGAACGTTAAATGCCACCGTTGCTAGAGCGTCGGGTAGTCGTTGACGAACTTGCGTGCCAGTCCAATCGCTTTTTGCAGGCTGCTGTAGGTCTGGTAGTCATCGGGCGTCAGGCCGGAGGCGATGTGCTGGCTGACCTCGGCATAGGTGTCGTCCAGCTCCTGCAGCAGTGCTGAGCGGTACTCGCCATTGCTGTCGTTGTCGAGGCATTCCTGGACGTTTTCAATCTCGATGCCGCCTTCGGTGAGGTCTTCGG
>DOIU01000304.1:1319-4474 GCA_003511825.1 Gammaproteobacteria bacterium
CTTCGGTGAGGTCTTCGGTGAGGTCTTCGGTGAGGTCTTCGGGTTGGCCTTGCATAATCGCTCCTTGTGCTGACAGTTTGCGTCGGGTCAGTTCCTACAACGCGGGACGCGCGGCAAAGTTTGCGCCTGCAGGAAAAACGCCCGTGGCGTCTTGTTGCTCTGGCGCGTATGTGCGGTTTACTGTGCGTCCTTCTGCACGATGGGGTTGTTGGTTTCAGCCGCGTTCACCATCCAGTCGAGAAACCTCTCGATGACAGCTTCGCGTGGCGCGTCCTCGGGATAGATGGCCAGCATTTGGGAGGTTGTTGCCAGTTGCTGGTCTGGAAACAAGCGGTGCAACTGACCCTGTGCGATGTCATTGCTGAGCATTTCCAACATGCATAAGGCAACTCCGTGCCCTGATAAGGCAGGTTCATACAGCTGACTTTGAAGATCAAAGCGCATCACCGAGCATTTTTCCAGTAAATCGGGTGAGGGGTATTGGCGGAACCAGTTTCGCCATTGATGGCCATGATTCAGCGCATCCTCAAGCAATGGGACGCCAGGCGGCAGGGCGTTGTGTTGCAGCCAATATGCATGGATTTCTGCATTGCATACCGGCGACAGATGAGCATCGGTCACTTTAACGATGATGTGGTCATCGATCGGTGCGTGTTCATCCGTATATCGGATCAGCAGATCGTAATCGTCTGCCGATGTGTTGATGCGCTTGCTGGTGGGTTGAATATCGAGCGCAATGTCAGGGTGCGCGTTGTAAAACGCCGACAAACGCGGCATCAGCCAGCGTGAGACAAACAGCGGCGCTGATTTTCAGGACGCGTGTGCTCTGCAAGTCACGCAGTTTATCGGTTGCCTGGTCAATGCAGGTCAGGGCTTGTGAGACTTCGCGAAAATAATACTCGCCCGCGCTGGTCAGTGACACGCGGCGGTCGCTGCGGTTAAACAGCGTCTTTTGCAGATAGTCTTCGAGTTGGCGAATTTGGTGGCTGACCGCCGATGCGGTCACGCTCAATTCGTCCGCTGCTTCTCGGAAGTTGGATAGGCGTGCGGCGGCCTCAAAGGTCCGTATCGCCTTGAGCGGCGGGTTGTTTTTCATGATAGATGAATTTTATTCATGGTTTCAGTTGAAAAACTATCTCTTTAACTCATTGAATAAGAAAGGATATTTTAGTCATGCGCCTACATTGAGGACTTGGCAATGACAACAACTTCGCAACCCACTCAGGCATTGGAAACGCCCACAGGGCCTGTCTCAGGGCATGATACACCGGTGCTACAGCTCGTGCCCAAGCGGGCGGACTCTGAGACGACCACTATCGACTATCGCACGCAGCCGATTGATTATGCGCGCTATGAGCGTCGAGCTCGCCGTTACCGCGCTTGCCAAGTGCATCGCATTGTCGGTGCGATAGCCGGCACGCCTCGTCGCAGTGTTCAGACGGTGGCGCGATGGTTGGGCAGGCTCAGGTAGGGGTGTCGCGCTCGGCCACAGGAGTGACCAGCGGACTATACTCAAGCGACACTCACAGGATACCGTCGCTCATGCGCCAGCTCTACCCCCCGATCAATCCCAATAAAACGTTAACGCTGCCTGTGGACGATGTCCATGTTTTATGCGTTGAGGAAAGCGGTGATCCGCGTGGTGTTCCGGTGGTGTATTTGCACGGCGGCCCTGGGGCAGGGAGCAATCCGTATCAGCGCCGCTTGTTCAATCCTGAACACTATCGGATAGTCGTGTTTGATCAGCGAGGCTGCGGCCAATCCACGCCGCATGCAGCATTGCGCGACAATACAACCGACCACTTAATCGCCGATATGGAACGGATTCGCACGGCCTTGGAGATTGATCGTTGGGTCGTCAGTGGTGGCTCCTGGGGGGCGACCTTGGCGCTGGCCTATGCCCAAGCCTTTCCCGATCGGGTATTGGGTTTGATAGTGCGCGGCATATTTCTATCGACGCAAGCGGAGCTCGACTGGCTCTATGGCGGTGGTGCTGGGCGCATTTTTCCGGATCATTGGGCGGAGTTCTGCGCGCCGATCCCTGATAATGAGCGCGATGATCTCTTGCACGCGTATCACCGACGTCTGACCGGCAGCAATGAGTTGCAACGCATGAAAGCCGCCAAGGCTTGGGCTTTGTGGGAAACCCACTTGGCCACGTTGCTGCCTAATCCGCGTGCGAATGAGGGCGAGGTGGATGTGCATCAGGCCTTGAGTATCGCGCGCATTGAGGCTGACTATTTCGTCAATCATTCTTATTTGAAAGAAGGGCAGTTACTTGCCGGTATGTCTGCGCTGGCAGATATTCCGGGATATATCGTGCATGGGCGCTATGACATGGTGTGTCCACTCGAGCAGGCATGGAAGCTACACCAGGCGTGGCCCTTGTCAGACCTCTGTATTGTGCCAGGTGCCGGTCACTCGGCCTCTGAGCCCGGCATCACGTCGGCGCTGTTGCGTTGCGGTGACGCGATGCTGCGCCGCATCTGAGTCAGTGACAAAACATCCTGGGCAGTTCTGCCATACTTATTGATTACCCAATACGCACAGGATAGACCGGTAATGAACGTTGATGTCATTGATGCGCGAGTCACGCCGCTCGGGCGTCTTGAGATTTTAAGTAAGTCTGAAGCCAATCAATTGCTCGATACCAGCCAGGGAGGCTTGTATCGCTTGTTTCGCAACTGCGCACTCGCGGTGCTGAATAGCGGCCATACCCTGGATGATGGCAAAGCACTGCTCGAGCGTTATCCGGATTTTGATATCCGCCTCATCCAGAGCGAACGCGGTATCAAGTTGCAGCTCACCGGCGCGCCGGCCGAGGCGTTCGTCGACGGCGAGATCATCCGCGGGATTAATGAGCATCTGTTTGCGGTGCTGCGCGATGTGATTTACGTGAACCACGATGTCTACGAGAGTGGCAGTTTTGATCTCGACGACACTGGCCAGATTACCGATGCGGTATTTCATATTCTGCGCAATGCGAACCTGCTGCGGCCGGTGGTGAATCCGCGCCTCGTCGTGTGCTGGGGCGGACATTCGATTTCACGCGAAGAGTACGATTATTCGAAATACGTGGGCTACGAGATGGGGCTGCGCGAGCTGGACATATGCACCGGCTGCGGCCCGGGCGCGATGAAAGGCCCGATGAAAGG
>DOIU01000116.1 GCA_003511825.1 Gammaproteobacteria bacterium
TACCCGCTCCGTCACATCGTACACCTTGTGGAAATTCTCGCGCCGCGCCGACATCAAGGCGCCTTGCATATAGAGGTTTTCCAGCGCCTGCTTAGCCGGCTTGCTGTGCCAATCCCCTCGACGCGTGCCGGTGTGCTCAAAGTCGCGCGCCATCAACGGCCCTTCATCGGCAATGCGTTTGAGCACGGCGTCCATTAATCGCGTATCGCGCGTGTACCAATGGTTTTCATCGCCGCGCGCAATCGCCTGCTTACGCGGCAAGCTGAAGCGGTAGTCACACATCGGCAGGTAGGCCGCAGCGTGAGACCAGTATTCAAACACCTGCTTGTCCGCAATCAACTGGTCCAGCTGTGACGCCCGGTAACGCGGGTTGCGGTTCCACAAGGTGTGATGATGCGCGCGCTGAATCACCGAGATCGTATCGATCTGCACATACCCCAGATGCTCGATCGCGGCCAAGGTCACCGCCGTCGCACTGCCGGTCTGCCTCGCCGGTGGCACGCGCTGTGACAGCAAGACGAGTTTGCGTGCCTGGGGTAAGGAGAGTGATTGCGTCATGGTGCCTGCGTGATTGCTAAACCGCAGGCATGATAGCCCGGTGGTCATCAGATTTGAACGCCGCTTGGGCAAGATTATCCGCTGACCAAACCACACCCGCGTCGCTGTCATGGATAGGTGTACACTGGCACACTCCTGCCTACAGAAACGGCTGCACGCCCAGAGGACTGACTGATGAAGCACGATCTGAACGCGAACAAAGCCAACGCCATCGCCTTCTATAAAACCGCCTACTTCGGCGATCCGGCGACCGCCGTCGATCGGTACGTCGGCGCGGAGTACATCCAGCACAACCCGCTGGTTGGCGACGGCAAGGCACCGTTTATTGCCTACTTTGAAGCGATGGCGAAAGACTATCCGGGCAAGGACATCACCTTCGTGCGCGCCGTGGCGGAGGATGACTTGGTGGCCTTGCACACGCACCAGACCTGGCCCGACGGCGACGAGTACGTGACCATGGATTTCTTCCGCTTCGATGACCAAGGCAAAATCGTCGAGCACTGGGACGCGATCCAAACCATCCCCGACGACACAAAAAATGGCAACACGATGTATTGATGACAACGGATGAATACGCACACGTCGCGCAAAACCCGGACACCGCGGCTGCCGCGATCACCGCTCGCGGCAACTCATAGCAACCGCCTGTCCCTGTTCCACCGCGCCTGAGGCTTTGCAGGGCGCGCGTTCGCCGGTACAATGGCCGATTCCGAAACGGTCCCGCAAGGGTGAATAGGGAACAGAGGTGCGCTCTCAGGAGCAATGCCTCGACTGTACCCGCAACTGTAATCGGCGAGCTGCCGTCCAATTCTGGCCACTGATACCGCCTTTTTAAGGTATCGGGAAGGCGGATGGCCGCGATGACCCGAGAGTCAGGAGACCTGCCGTTTCAGCGTCACGATTCTACTGGACGGGCACTTCCCGTAGAGCGGACCCCCGTAGCTGACGCATTGAGTCGGACTTGTCCGTGCCGTTGCTGTCATGCGCCCCCTCAGCTTGTCGCCGCTGCCGTACCTTGAGTCCGTTGTTCGGATTGAATGTGTATCAGCCATGCGCTCATCGTTTTTGCCTCGCTATCGGTGCGTCTTCCTCGGCCTTGTGCTGTCGAGCGTACTGGTATTGCCTGCGCGCGCGGAAGATCTCGCGCTGCAGTCATTAGATGTGGTGAGCAGCGCAGACGGCGTGCACCGCACCGGCGATGTCTTGACCGAGGCCACGACGGGCTTCAGCAGCAGTATCCACAGCGATCGCATTCAGCAGAGCCAGCTCAGTATCGGCAGCTTGATTGATCAAGAAGCCGGCGCGCAGGTGCGCGAGTCCGGCGGCTTTGGCGGCTACAGTGAGATCAGCCTGCGCGGCGCGGGCAGCGACCAAGTGATGGTGTTCCTCGACGGCATGCTACTGAACGATGGCAGCGGCGGCGGCGTGGATTTATCCCTGGTCGACCCGGCGCAAACCGCCCGCATTGACGTCTACCGGGGCAGCACGCCACTGCAACTGGGCAAGGCCTCGCTGGGCGGCGCGGTGAATATCCTCACCCACTTGGACGAGGCGCACAGCCGCTATCGGGTGGCGGCGACAGCGGGCGACTTTGGCACCTATAAAGTCAGCGCCCTGGCCCAAGGCGCGCGTGACGACCTGGATGGTTTGATCTCAATCAGCGCTGCCGGCAGTGCCAACGACTTTGAATTAACCAATAACAACGGCACCCAACACAACCCCGATGACGATCGGGTCGAGGCGCGCGAAAATGCCGCCACCGCGCAGCAATCCGCGCTGCTCAAAGCCGGGCGACAGTTCTCCGAGCGCCGACGGCTCGATGGCACCGCGCTCTTTTTTAACAAGGCCCAAGAGATCCCGACCTGGAACAACTCGCCCAACGCCGAGGCCACCTTCGACACGCAATCGTGGCAGGTGCGCGGCCGCTGGATCTCCGACGATCATCTCAACGGCACGCTGGATACTGCAACAGAGTGGTATTACACGCACAGAACCGAAACCTACGATGACCGCAATAACGAGGTGGGCCTGGCCGAACAGCACGACCGCTACGTCACCCGCACCCACGGCATCAGCCAGACACTGCAATGGCAAGCCGGCGCCAGCGAGGCCGGCTTGCGCTTGGAATTGCGCGAGGAACGCTATCACCGCAATGATAAACTCGGGCATGACCCGGATGATCGCAGCAGACGCCAAAACGCGCTGGCCAACTTGGATGTCAGCCAGCGATTTTTGCAAGGCCGTCTGCGGCTAACGCCGTCCGCACGCCTGCATTGGCGCAAAAGCCGCTACCGGCTTGATGACGCCGACGGCACCTCGCGCGATGAGGACTTCCACGCCGATCCCCAGCTCGGCCTGAAGTACCGCCCCACGGCGCAACTCACGCTCAAATCCAATGTTGGCCGTTACCGACGCGAGCCCGGTTTTTTTGAATTGTTTGGTGATCGTGGCCTGGTGCTGGGCAACCCGGAGCTGGTCGCCGAGCATGGTATCAACGCCGACGTCGGCGCCGAGTGGCAGAGCCACTTGGAGATAGCCGGTCTGCGCGCCCTGCGCCTGCAAACCAGCGCCTGGTACAACACCATTGACGACATGATCGTGCGCACCTTTGACGCTCGCGGCGTCGGTCGCTCCAGCAATGTCGCGTCTGCGCGACTGCGCGGGTGGGAACTGGCCCTGCGCGCCACCTTTGTCCATGACCTGGTGCTGAACCTGCGCTACACCACCCAGGACCCGGAGAACCGCTCGCCCAATGCCGCGTTCAAGGGCAAGGTCTTGCCGGGGCGCGATCAGCGCGCACTCTACGCCAGCCTGGAAGCCCCGCTGTTGGGTTGGACACTGCTCTACGATGTCCATATGCGTTCCGGTCGTTACTACGACACCGCCAATCTGCTACCGAATGATGATCCGCAGATCCACAGTCTGCGACTCACCCGCCAGAGCCCTTCCGGCTTTGGCATCAGCCTCGCGCTGAACAACCTGACCGACGAAACCGTCGAGGACTTTAACGGCTATCCCAAACCGGGACGGGCCTGGTTTATCACACTGAGCTACGAGCACTAAAGACAAGAGAGAACCCCATGATGATGAGAAAATCCCCTTCACCGCACCCCTGGCTAAAGACCCTGCGCACGACCGCCTTTGTGCTGAGTCTGGCGCTTTTGACCGCCGCCTGCAGCGATTCTGACGACGACAATAGCTCGCCGGATAACGGGCAGAATGGGCAAAATGGACAGAACGGACAAAGTGTACCGACGAGCACCGAGGTGGCTGTGGTCGCGACAGCGGCGGATGACTTTACCTCGGGCGCGTTTGCTGTGATCACCACAGAAGCGCCGTTCACCGCCGAGCAAAATCTGCTGCCGACGGTTTCGGACATTACCGTGGCCTCCTATGGCGAACACTATTACACGATTGAGCGCCTTAACCGCGACAGCATTGCCAAGGTAAAGGCCTCAGCTCCGGACGAAGTGATTTGGCAATATTCGGTGCTGGATGATGGCGAAGGCGGCAGCGCCAACCCGCACGCGATGATCTTTGTGGACGAGACTAAAGCCTACGTCTTGCGTTACGGCAAACCCGTCGCCTGGATCGTCAACCCATCAGCCACCTCGGCGGCTGAGTTTAAGATCGGTGAGATTGACCTGTCGGCATACTCCACAGATCGCGATCTTCCCTCCATGACATCGGGCATTATCGTCGACGGTAAGCTGTACGTCCTGATGCAGCGCCTCGACGCGAGCTTTACGCCACTGACCGCCTACGTCGCCGTAATTGACACCGCCACGGACACCGAGATCAACACCGGCACCTCCGCCGAATTCAATGGCATCGAACTGCCGGTGGAAAACCCCAGCGTGATCCAGACTGACGGCGAAGGCACGTTGTACGTGCAGGGCTTTGGTCATTTCACCCCGGTCTATTCCGGCGGTGTTGCCACCATTGATACGGACACCTACGCCACCGAGCTGCTGGTCGACGACGGCGATGATACCAACCACCCCTACGGCCAATTCAGCGGCATGCAAATCGTCTCGGCCGAACGCGGCTACCTGATCGGCTATAATGGCTTTAGAGATAATCACCTGCTCGCGTTCAACCCCATGACGGGCGTGATTGAAGACGGCTTCGTCGCCGATCTGCAAGGCCGTAACGTCACCACACTGTCGATGGACAGCCAGCAACGCGTCTGGGTCGGCGTGGGTGCGTTTGAGGCCGAGTCAGCCAAGTTGATGGTGCTGAACCCGGCAGACAACAGCCAGGTCGGCGAGTCCGTCTTGCTGGACTTTAACCCACTGCGCGTGACCTTCCCCCGCGTGAATGAGGAACAGTAAAGCGCCCTGGCGCGACCCTACAGCCTTGCGGCCGGGTCTCCCCGGTCGCAAGAGCCGCATGATGTCATGAAAGGATTGTTCACCCTCCTTGCCTGCGCGTTCGCGCTGAGCATGAGCCTTGCCCACGCCTCCCCCGCCAAACCGCAGCGCGTGGTGTCGATGAATCTTTGCACCGACCAGCTGCTCATGCTGCTGGCTGATCCAGAACGCATCGCCTCGGTCAGCTACCTCTCCACCGAACCCGACAGCTCGTTCGTGGCTGACAAAGTTCTCGCCGCAGGGTATCCACTGAACCATAACCGCGTCGAAGAAATCATTCCGCTGCAACCCGACCTGATCATCACCGGCCAGTATTTGCATCTGCAAGAAGCGCAACTCCTGCGCACGCTGGGTTTTAGAGTGGAGACGTTTCCGGTCTTTAATAACTTGGCCGACGTGAAAGCCAATATCCAGCGATTGGCCGATCTGCTGGGTGAACCGCAGCGTGGCAAAGACATGATCGCCGCGATGGACGCGCGTCTCGACACCTTGCTGCAAGCCGTGCCCAAAGCGCCCCGCCCGGCCTTGTCGTATCATGCGCGTGGCTACACCCAGGGCAGCAATACGCTGTTGCATGAGTTGATGCAGCTGGCCGGTTGGCATAATATCGCCGCCGATCTGGGCATCCAAGGCTATGGTCCGATCGACCTGGAATCACTGGTGCTCGCCGGCCCGCATGCGCTGATCGTGTCGCATTTTGCGCCGGGGACACGCTCGCTCGGCCAAGAATATTTGTCTCACCCGGTCCTCAAGCAACTGACTGACGGCCGGCCACCGATTGCGCTCGACGCGCGCTTACTGATCTGCGGCGGTCCGATGAATCTGATCGCGCTGGAGAAATTGATTGAGGCACGCAATGCCGATTGAATCCCCGCGCCTCTGGTCGCAACGCCAGCTCCTGTTGGTCGGCGGTGCACTGGTGAGCGTGCTGTTTGTTCTGAGCCTGTTCATCGGCCAAAACCCCTTGCCCGTGCTGTTGGCTGCCGGTCAGTCAGACGCTGACATCAGCGCCACAGTGCAGATGATTTTTACCCAAATCCGCTTGCCACGCGCGCTCATCACGCTGGTGATCGGTGCCAGCCTGGGGCTGTGTGGCGCGGCGATGCAGAGCCTGCTGCGCAATCCGCTGGCGACGCCGGGACTCGTTGGCAGTTCCAGCGGTGCGGCCTTGTTTGCCGTGCTGGTGTTTTATCTCGGCGGCGGGGTGATGAGTTGGCTGCTGATGCCTTTGGCCGGCACGCTTGGCTCCTTGCTGGCGATGGCGTTTGTATTTGCCTTGGCCGGGCGTGACAGCAGCATCGTCACGCTTATCCTGGCTGGCGTGGCGGTCAACTCGCTGGCCTTGTCGTTGATCTCGTTGGTGTTGAACCTGGCCCCCAGCCCCTACGCGGTGCAGGAAATTGTGCTGTGGACGCTCGGCTCGGTCGCCAATAAAAGCCTGCGTGACTTCTTGCTCTTGATGCCGGCAACCCTCGCCGGGTGGTGGTTGCTGCGCGGTATCGGCCCCAGCCTGAACACCCTCACCCTGGGCGAAGACACGGCGGCGACGCTGGGCGTCAATATCAGCCGCTTGCGCTGGCGCGTATTCCTGGCCGTCTCGCTGGCGATTGGCGCCGCCGTCAGTACCGCGGGCTCGATCGCTTTTGTCGGCTTGGTCGTGCCTCACCTGCTGCGACCGCTGGTCGGCTATGAGCCCGGTCGCTTGCTGCCCTTGAGCGCTATCGGTGGCGCGGCGCTGCTGCTCGCGGCGGACATTGTCGTGCGCCTATTCCCCGGCCATTTAGACATCAAAATCGGCGTGATCACCTCCATGGTCGGTGCGCCGTTTTTTCTGTATTTGATTGTGCGCACGCGGCGGACGCAGCTATGAGTTTGCTCAGCATTCAGGCCTTGAACGTCACTCTGGCGGGTCGGCATATCCTCAAAGACGCGAGCCTGTCACTGGCGCGCGGTGAATTGCTCGGTCTGGTCGGGCCCAATGGCGCGGGTAAATCCACCTTACTGAAAACACTCGCCGGCTTGATTGCGCCTGACAGCGGCCAACTCACGCTCGCCGAGGCCCAACTGGACGCCTTACCCCGCGATCAGCGCGCGCGACAGATCGCTTACCTGGCGCAGGAGCGCACCGCGCATTGGCCACTCACGGTGCAGCGGATTGTTGCCCTCGGCCGCTTTCCGCACCTGGCGGACTGGCAGCAACCCAGCGAGGCGGATCGGGCGATCATTGACCGGGCGATCATTGCCGCGGACATCGACCACCTGCGCCAGCGACGCTTTAATACCCTCTCGGGCGGCGAAGGCATGCGCGTCTTGCTCGCGCGCGCGCTGGCCGTCGACGCGGATGTGCTGCTCGCCGATGAACCGATCAGCGCACTCGACCCGGCGCATGCCTTGTCCGTGATGCAATTGCTGCGCGACACCTGCGAGCGCGGCCATGCCGTGATCGCCGTGCTGCACGACCTCACCCTTGCTGCGCGCTTCTGCCACCAGCTGGTGTTGCTGCACCAAGGCGAGGTGATCGCACACGGTGCGCCGCAATACGTCCTGAATGACACCAATCTGAGCCGGGCCTACCACGTCACGCCCTGGCAGGCCGGCGAGGATGACGCCATCATACTGCCTTGGCATTTATGCAAGCCAGACACTCACCGAGAGGGGTGACGGATGGCCAACTTCAATACGCACATTGCTGTTGCCGCCGTTGCCTCCGGCTTGTTGGCGACAGCTGCCCTCAAGCTGGAACAGGTCTTTGAAACCGAGGCCGTGCTGCTGACCTTTCTCGGGACTCTCGGCGGTATCCTGCCGGATATTGACCTGAAATATTCCCACCCCAGCCGCATCATCTTTACCTTTCTCGGCATCATTGCCGCCTGCGCCACAGTGTTTGCGCTGCAGGCACAATTTTCTATTGTGGAGTTGTGGCTGTCGGCGGGCTTGGTGTTTTTGCTCTTGCGCTACCCGGTATGGGGTGTGTTCCACCATTTCACCTCCCACCGCGGCGCCATACATTCCTTGGCAGCTGCTGCCATGTTTGGCTTAGGGACCAGTGCCATCGCCTACCACGGTTTCCAGCAAAGCGCGCTCATGGCCTGGCTATACGGCGGCTTCGTCACCTATGGCTTTGTGGTGCATCTGGCACTGGACGAACTGTACAGCGTGGACTTTGTCGGGAACACGGTCAAAAGTTCGTTTGGCTCCGCGCTCAAACTGCCCGACCGCAGCGAGTGGATCAGCTCCAGCGTTATCGTCACCTTGACGGTCGCCTTCTGGCTGAGCGCACCACCGACAGAGGCACTCAGTACCTTGACCAGCAGCGAGACCCTGCAGTCGCTTTATCAACAACTGCTGCCGGCTGACGGGTGGTTTGGGACTCGGCTCTCTGACCACCAGTGATGCTGCGCGCCAGCAATGTATCATTATTTTTACAATCACCTGGCTTGCATTAATAAATACACAACGCCTCTATAGCCCTAGTACAAGAAGGGTGATGTAACTATCTCTCTGGGAGTAGTTGAAACGTGCTTTTTGCAAAGCGCAGACACTCACTCCCCATAAAACCAATTTATGCGCTCGATGGGTAGCGTTTCACCATGCTCACCCGCTACAGAATCGTGACACGGGTACGATAACTTACTTGTCAAGATGATTGACGGCATGTGTCTCATCGTGCCACTTGACAGCAAGAGCAAGCAACATTTCAGGGAGAGTCAGGATGACGGCCACGACGGCAACAGACATGTATGATGTTGAGCAAGGACAAGGCGTAGTGATGGCCTTGCATCTTGATTCGGATTGCCGTATCTGCCGGGTCAATGACGCCTTGTCGCAATACACCGGCCAGTGCCCGAGCGCTATGCAGGGGCGCGAGCTGAGATCTCTAATCACCGACGACACACCGCAAGCCATTCACAACGCATTGGCATTGATGTTGTCGACTGACGCGCCCTGGACCGGTCATCTCAAGTTGGCAGGCGATGCCGGCGCAACCGCCTGGGTGAAGGCAACGCTCGTCCCCTTAACGGCCGAGTCCGAGCCTGAGCGATTTTTGCTCACCCTGACCCCACTGCCCCCAGAACGCCACGAGGCGGCCGAGCACGCTTACCAACAGCTGGCAAACAACAAACGCCAAGGATCACGCGGCCCGCTCGCTAAGGTCTCTGGGTTTATCCACAACCAGCCCATCGGTCTCCGCATCACGTTTATGTTCACCGCATTGACCGCCATGCTTGCAGTTATGCTGGTATCCAACCAGCTCTACACCGTTGACAAGATCACCAACCGCAACGCGCAAAACGCATTGGCAGAGCTGGCGCGCTCCGTCACCGCCTCGGTTGACGCCGAGGGCAGCCGTGCCGCTTCATTGGCAACCCTGGTCGCGACGCTGCCACAGACGATTGAGGCCATGGATGCTTTAAACCGCGAGGGGCTGTCTGAGATGTTTTTGGGCACTTATAAGACACTCTCGGAGCAGTACGGTCTGCGCCAATTCCAGTTCCATACCGGACCCGCGACATCTTTCCTGCGACTGCACAAACCCGAAAAATTCGGTGACGACTTGTCGTCGTTTCGGCACACCGTCGTACAGGCCAATACGGCAGAGGAGACAGTGCGCGGGCTTGAGAAAGGCCGTGCCGGCTACGGTATTCGGGGCGTTGTCCCTATCCTCAAAGCGGGCAAAGCGATCGGCACGGTGGAATTCGGCAGCTCGTTTAACCAGTATTTCTTCGATCAATTTAAACAGAATAACCACGTGGATATCGGCTTTTTCACGCTGGCCGATGGCGAGCGACAAACCATCGCCTCCACCTTCAGCGACGCGAGCGCGATCAGCCCCGCGCACATTCAAACGGCGATCGCCGACGGTGCGGCCTACGCCCTGCCCGATATTGGGGATGTCCCCCACAGTTTGTACATCGCACCGATGCAAGATTACTCGGGCAACACCGTTGGCGTGATCGCCATCGCCAAAGACCGCACAGAGACGCTGGCCGCGGTCGCCGCCATGCGTAACGATATTATTGCAATATCCATGGGTGTGCTGCTGGTGACCTTCGTCTTGTCGTATGTGATTGCCCGCGGCATCTCGCGCCCGATTCAATCGGTGTCAACCTTGGCAAAAAACATCTCAGAAGGTAAATACGACAATACCATCGCGCTGGGGCGTGAGGATGAAATTGGCCAGCTGACCAAGGCCATGAGTGCGATGCAAGCGAAGATGGCCTACGATCGGCACGAAACACTCGCCAGTGCGGTCACGACGGCACGCATCAAACTGGCACTGGATTATATCTCTTCGAATGTCACCGTATCTGGCCCGGACGGCAAGCTGATTTTCGTTAACGACGCCGCGATCACCGCCTTTGAGCAGTTGGCCAAAAAACAATCTCGCGCCTTCAGTGCGGAGTCGTTGCTCGGCAACTCGCTGGCGGATTTCTTCAATGACGATGATATCTCCGCCTTCTATGCCCGCGTACTGAAAAAAACCGAGACGCTGTTTTGCAAAGTCTGGGACCACGACTTTAAACTGATTGTGCACCCCGTGTATGACGACGAAGGCCGCTATATTGCACGCGTGACACAGTGGGTGGACATCACCAACGAACTGATTGTGCAGCAGGAAATCAAAGACATCGTCAACGGCGCCAACCAGGGCGACTTGTCGGGACGGATTGAGATGGACGGTAAATCCGGCTTTTTCGCCGACCTTGCGGTTGAAATCAATTCAATGATTGACTGCGTGGATAACGTGATCAGCGACATCGACACCGCCATGAAGCAGGTGTCATCGGGCGATCTCACCCAACCCATTGTCAAAGACTACCTGGGCACCTATGGCAGTGTGAAGGACAGTGTCAACGGCACTATCACCCACCTGGAATCGATGGTGCACGAGCTCAAAGCAGTGTC
>DOIU01000041.1 GCA_003511825.1 Gammaproteobacteria bacterium
CCTCGCGCCGGACGCACCAGAGCATGTCTGATCGCGGCAGTGCCTGCATCGCTTGGCCGACAAAGCCGTTTGCGCCTGTGACTAAAATCATTCTGTTTCCTTATCGCCAAAAATGCACAACCAAGGCTCACCCCGTGCGCCCGGCCTGAGACAGGCCGCACGATACCACGCGGGCCATGATGCACCCAAACTGCGCATTCCATCGGTGCAAACCCGTCGCTGCAGGGACACACATGAACACGTCAGGCTAGGTCAGTTTGCCCATGTCAAAATCACCATGGCAAGTATCCGGCATGCGTCTTGGTATATACTAAGCGCCGTTTTTACCCACCTCATTTGACGCTATTAAGGGAGCCTGTCAATGCCGGACACTGAGAGCATTTCGCGTGATATTTTGCAACTGATCGACTCGGTCATCGAGGGAGAATCTCCTGAGATTACGCCCGAGTTCCCGCTGCTCGGCGACGCCTCCTCTCTCGACTCCATTGAGCTGGTCGAGTTGTGTATTAAGCTCGAAGATTTGGCCGGTGACTTGGGTTTTGAGTTTGACTGGTCGTCGGACAAGGCGATGTCAAAATCACAGAGCATGTTCCGCACTGCCGCGACCCTCACCGAGGAGTTTCTCGCGCAACGGGAGGCGCAACAGTGATTGTTGTGACCGGCGCCAGCCGCGGGCTGGGTCAGGCGATATGCGAGCGCCTGGTCAGCAACGGGCACGAGGTGACGGGGTTGGCGCGCACAGCAAGCGACGCGGGCCCCGTGCCTATTCTCGCTTGCGATGTCTCATCCGCAGACGCCGTGAAACAGGTCGCGCGGACCATTAAGGCCGACGGCAAGCCCGTGACGGGTTTGATCAATGCGGCCGGCATCGCGGCGATGAATCTCGCGCTGACCACGCCACCAGCCTTAGCGTCGACCATTATCGCCACCAATTTACTGGGCACAATTTACTGCTGCCAGGCATTTGCACCCCTGCTCATCCGACAAAAAGGCGGTGCGATTATTAATTTCTCGACCATTGCGGTGCATTTGGGCTTAAAGGGCGAGTCCATTTACGTCGCCTCAAAGGCCGGCGTTGAAGGGTTCTCCCGCGCCTTTGCTCGCGAGATGGCGGACTTCGGTATCAACGTGAACTGCATCGCACCCGGGCCTATTGATACCGACCTGTTGCGCGGTATCTCCGACAAGCAGATCGATCGCATTTTGCGCCAGCAAATCTTTAACAAACAGTTTGCCCCCGAAGACGTGTGCGATTTGGTGGACGTCTTACTGGATAAGAAAAGCGCGGCCCTCTCTGGCCAGGTGCTCCATGTAGGTGGTGTGTAATGAAATTCATCCAAACCCTGACGCAAAAGTGGGACGGCATTGACTACCCGTTTTTGATCGCCGGCAGCGAGCGCGTTGCCTTTGCCGATATCGCCGCACAGCCGTCTGCGGACCTGAGTGCGATCACTGCGGGCGATGTCGTTGCCTTGATTGGCGACTTTACACCGACGGCGATCCTGACCTTGCTGCAGTTGATTGATCTCGGCGCCATCGTGGTACCGCTCACGCATGAGACCCATCACGAGCACGACTACTTTTTTGAAACCGCCAACGTGAACTTCATCGTCGATGGCCACACGGTGACCCGGCGCGACGCGGATGCACAGCACCCCTTGGCCGCGCAACTGGCTGCGTCAGGCGACCCCGGGCTTGTGTTATTTTCTACCGGCACCACCGGTCGACCCAAAGCCATTCTGCATAACTTCGGCGTGTTTCTGCGACGCTTTGAAACACCCCGACCGACGCTGAGAACACTGAACTTTCTGCTGTTTGATCACATCGGCGGTATCAATACGCTGTTCCACACACTGTTTAACACCGGCATGATCGTCGCACCCAATGATCGCACCGTCGATAGCATCCTCGACGCCTGCCGCCAGCACGCGATTGAAGTGCTGCCGACCACGCCGACCTTTTTGCGCCTGATGCTGATGAGCGGTGCCATCCCGGATAAGGTGCCCGACAGCCTACGTATCATGACCTACGGTACCGAACGCATGGATCAGCCGACGCTTGACCGTCTCTGTGCGCTGTTGCCCGAGGTCGATTTTCGTCAGACGTTTGGGATGTCAGAGTTGGGCATCGTGCGTGTGAAGTCAAAGGCGCGCGACAGCTTGTTTATGAAAGTCGGCGGCGAAGGTATCGAAACGCGCGTGGTTGACGATGTGCTGCAGATACGGTCGCAAACACGCATGTTAGGCTATTTAAACGCACCCTCGCCGTTTGATGATGAGGGCTGGTACGACACCAAAGACATCGTTGAAGAAGAAGACGGCTACTACAAAGTGACGGGCCGCACGGGCGACGTGATCAATGTGGGCGGGCTGAAATTTATGGCATCGGAAGTCGAGCGCGTAGCGCTGGAGCATCCCGATGTCGCCTTGGTCAAGGCCTTTGGTCGGGACAACCCCATCACCGGGCAGCATGTGGAGATCACCGTGCAACCCACCGCGAACAGTGACTTCCAGAAAGACGCGCTGGTGACCTTTCTTAAATCAAAACTGCAAGCCCATATGCGCCCCAAACGGGTGCATATTGAGGCGGTTAAGATCGGTCATCGGTTTAAAAAAGCCTGACCATGTCGGCCTATTCCGTCGACGCCTATT
>DOIU01000387.1 GCA_003511825.1 Gammaproteobacteria bacterium
ACCATTTTATTCGTCACATCGTTATTGCCGACCAAGAAAGTGGAAAACACGGCGGGCGTGTTCACACGCGCTTTCCCCCAGAGCCGAATGGGTATCTCCATATCGGTCACGCCAAATCCATTTGCCTGAACTTCGGCCTCGCCCAGGAATTTGAGGGCGGCTGCAATCTGCGGTTTGATGACACCAATCCTGAGAAGGAAGACGAAGAGTACGAAAAGGCCATCCGGGCCGACGTCGAGTGGCTGGGCTTTTCATGGGCTGAACTGCGCCACGCCTCTGACTACTATCAGCAGCTCTATGATTTTGCCGTGGCCTTGATCCGCAGTGGCGACGCCTACGTCGATAGCCTCAGCGCGGATGATATCCGCGACTATCGCGGCACACTCACCGAACCCGGACGTGACAGCCCTTACCGCAGCCGCAGCGTTGACGAGAACCTGGATCTGTTCCAGCGCATGAAAGACGGCGAATTTGAGGACGGCGCCCACGTATTACGGGCAAAAATCGATATGGCCTCGGGCAATATGAACATGCGTGACCCGACGTTGTACCGCATTCGCCGGCATACCCATTACCGCACGGGGGACGACTGGTGTATTTACCCACTGTACGACTACGCACATTGCCTGTCAGATGCGCTGGAAGGCATTACGCATTCCTTGTGTACCCTTGAGTTTGAAGATCACCGCCCGCTGTATGACTGGGTACTCGATACGCTGAAAACCCCACAGCATCCGCAGCAAATCGAGTTTGCGCCGCTGAATCTCGAGTACACCATCCTCAGCAAGCGCAGGCTGATCAAGCTGGTCCAAGAAGGTGTGGTTGATGGCTGGGATGATCCGCGCATGCCCACCATTAGGGGGTTGCGCCGGCGCGGCTTCACGCCGCAGTCCATTCGTACCTTCGCGGATCGGATTGGCATCACCAAAAACGCAGCGTCGATTGAAATGCCGGTTCTCGAAAACGTCATACGCGATGACCTCAACGAAAACGCCGAACGTCGCATGGCTGTGCTGGATCCACTCAAGGTAGTCATTACCAATTTCCCTGCCGAGGAGACCGAAACCCTGACCCTCCCCAACCATCCCCAAAAACCGGAAATGGGTGAAAGAACCGTCACATTCTCTCGCGAGGTCTATATCGAGCAAGAAGACTTCGCCAAAGTGCCTCCTCCCAAGTTCAAGCGCTTGGTTGAAGGTGGAGAGGTGCGGCTGCGAGGCGCTTACGTCATTCGTTGCGACGAGGTCATCGAAGACGAAGCCGGAAACATCACTGAGTTACGTTGCAGTTACGATGAGAACACGTTGGGTAAAAAACCCGAGGGCCGCAAGGTCAAAGGTGTTATCCATTGGGTGAGTGCCGCCACCGCCATTGATGCGCAAGTCCGGCTCTATGAACCTTTGTTCACCTCTGAAAACCCTCGCGCTAGCGACGACTTCCTCGCGGATGTCAACCGCGATTCAAAGCGTGTGCTGACAGACTGTAAAGTGGAAGCGTCTCTCGCCAACATCACGCCCGAGACGGCATTTCAGTTTGAACGGCAGGGGTATTTTGTCGCCGATCGCCACGACTGCAAGGACGGAAATCAGGTCTTTAACCGCACGATTACCTTGAGAGACTCCTGGGCGAAATAAGCGCGTAATATGCACGCTGCATACTCTCGCCGGCAGCAGGGCCGGGGGTGTATCGGCGTGCGAAGTCTGAATTTTCTATTACACTCATCAAGGATAATAATGATTCAGGATACGTGTATGAGCGAACTTGAAACCGAAATGGCGGTGGTGCGCAACCTGTATGAACGTCGATTCAGAACCTTAAAACGCGTCCAACGTCGTCTCAAATCGCTGGACAAAAACTCACCCGACTGGTCGTCTGGCGAACTCGCACTCAAGATCGCTGAGTCTGAGCTGGCCAGCGCTCGCAGAAAACTCAAACGTCTCGTCGCGCAAGCGCGGGCAGCCAACAAGACAGAAGCACCACTCGTCACGCTGAATCGTGTGACCAAACGCCCCCGTGTGCGCGAGCGCGATCACTTCATCGACGCCCTCAAACGCTTGGACCCGAAGGACCGACTGCTGCTGTCCCACTGATTGTCTCGCAAGCCCCAACCACTTGGATCAGCTGTCGCCAGTTTCTGAGTGCACATTGGGGCTCACCGCGCACGACCCTGCGATACCTTGTTCAAGCGAGTGAGAGACTTCCACCTTCTCGATCAGTCACTTATCTGACACATCCAGTTGACGAAACTGCATTCGACTGCTATCTACATAACGAGCAAGTGCTGCTTTGGCGCGCGCGGAATGACACGAATACACATCTCGGTCATTCAAACATGCGTTACTATTGGCGCCATTTGCAACCATGTCCCTTAACCGACAACCATTCGACCTGACCATGCAGATTTCTACCCGATTGTCCACGCCCCTTATTGCCAGTATTTTTGTTGCAGGTACCTTGCCCGCTTGCTCCATGCTGCCTTCTCACAACGGCAGCCTGCATTCTGTCTACGGCGTAGACAAGACGGCAACAGCGCAGACGCCCCCTACAGCCGAACCTCTCCAGACACCAGCACCTGAGCCAGCGTATCAGCCTCAAGTACAAACCTTAACCGGCCCCGGTGTCGTTAACAGTGCCCCCATCAGTGAGATTTCAACGACAGCGGCACCCGAGGCATCGACACGAGCACCCATAAACACGCCGCAGACTCAAACTGTCCCTCGCGCAACGCCGAACAACTACGCGCCACAAACCCAAACGGTTCCGCGCGCAGCGACCCCAAGTGACCGGGCCACTCAGACCCCGACAGTCTCGCGGGCCGATACGCCGAGCTACCGAGGACCGCAAACTCACGCTGTCTCGCGGGCCGCCCCCCCGAACTACCGCGCATCCCAGCCGCGCTCGGACCAAGATCACCACCATATTCTGGGCGCAGGAGAAACGCTCTATAGCATCGCCAGCCGCTTCACGGGCGCGAGCACGAATTGGAAACGGATTGCGGATTACAACCACATTGCGAGCCCCGACCAAATGACAGTCGGCATGGAAATTCTCATTCCGCTTCATCTGATTATCACAGAGGAACGCAACGCATTATCGCCCAAAACGGATTACACCCTGGTCTCGCCCCCCAAGTCGGCGTTTGATGCCAGCCACGGCTCAATGACAGCGCAGCAACCACTTGCAAACCGTCAGGCTACCTCTCCTCTATCGTCCGAGCTGCACGAAAAGCCGGTTGATATCGCGATGCTTGAAATACAAGCAGAGCCCGCTCCAGCGGCACCAGCGACAGCGGTTTCGCAAACCCAAACCACAGTAACGCCGCTGCCCAACGCACCTATGACAACAGACACAGTCAGCACCAATGCGGCCGCCGCCGCAACGCGAGACAGCACGGGCTACCAACCCGCAGGATTTCGCGAACGACTGTCGCAACTGGCAAACTCAATTAAAGGGCGCCTGAGCACGCCCGCCACTGTCGCCGCAGCACCACCAGTGCCGACGGTCACGTTCACGGGCGACAAATCTGAACCCATTTCTGAACCGACCCCAGAGGCCGAGGCTGAACCTCAAGTCATCAAGCCACAAGCGACCGCGATGGCTGAGTCTGCCAAACCAGAGAACAATGAATGGGTGAAAATTGGCGGCGATTTCACTCCCAAAGCGATTTACAAATATGCCAATTACAGCTCTGGCTTGCTGATGCGCGTTTCCCCTGGGACCACGCTTAAAATGACGCGTCAGACCAATGATTGGTACGAGGTGGAAACCAGCAAAGGTGCAGGATTTGTCTTCCACCGTGATGCGATGATTGTGCGTTAGGACCTCACCCCCGAAAGTCCATCGTGGGTACCGTTACACTGGCACACAATTCGCTGCTATTCGTTCGAATTTGCCCGGTATCCACGACTGATGAATCCAATGACCCACCTGTTCACGCTCTGTCTGGCGATCATACTGACTGCCTGTAGCGCCGTCGGCACAAAAAAAGGCGATACAGACACTTCTTTGCCGCGCGAGGGGATAACTGGTAACCCGCTTCAGGCGCCCTCCGAAAGCGCCGGCGCTCGGTCTCAAGATTTAACCTATGTGGTCAAGCCGGATGATATCTTGTCTGCGATAGCGCAGAAAACCACGGGCAACGGTGAAAACTGGCGCACCATTGCACTGTTCAATGGCATTGAAGATCCGAGCCAACTGCGCGTCAATGATGTCGTGATGATACCGGGACATTTGCTCAAACCCGAATTGGACAAACGCCCGCAGGAATCAGGCACGGCGATCACACAGGTGGCTACCGTGGACATCGATGGTGTTGATGCCAAAGAGGTTGATCCAAGCGATCTGCAACGTACACCGCAAACGAGTCCCAACATGCCATCCTATATTGTTGATGGCAGCTATTACCCCAAAGCCATTTACCGCCAGCCCGGCTACACCGGCGGCCTCTTAGCACGCGTGAGTCCAGGGACACCACTGCAGATGATTGACCAATCTGGCGAGTGGATGACGGTGAAAACGGACAAGGGCACGGGCTATATTCACCAATCAGACGTGCGCCAAGTCGAAGGTGTCGACGCGAATTCTAGTCATACGTTTTAGGCTGCCTGTCCTTAGGCTATCATTCTCCCCCACTGCTGCCGGAGACTGAGTATGCGCACACTAACAATTGTCCGACACGCCAAATCCAGTTGGGACAACCCTGAGATTCACGACTTCGATCGCCCTCTGAATGCACGCGGGCAACGCGACGCCCCAACAATGGGTAAGCACCTGAAAACGCTATCGTTTATGCCTGATCACATCGTGTGCAGCCCAGCCCGGCGCGCACTCACCACAGCAACAGTACTGTGCGAGCAGATCGGTTTTGATTCGGCTGGTATCGAGCGTGATGATCGCGTGTACGAGGCGAGTTTGGCTCAGCTACAAACACTCATCGAGCAGCAGGACCCGCAACATCACCACGTGCTCGTATGCGGCCACAATCCTGGGCTGGAATCCCTCTGCCATCTAGTGGCCCCGGGCTCCATCACATCGCTTACAACTTGCAACGTGGTCCAATACACGCTGGCTATTAAAGACTGGCCTGCCTTTGATTACGATTGTGGAACACTGCAATACCATTTGCGACCAAAGGACATCAGCGCCTGAGCGGTTACCGATCGACCTTTTCCAACACAACACTGGGATTATCGCCCAAGCGGTAGTTGCGTGGCGTCTGCCGCATCTGCTCAAACATGCGATCGCGTTCCTGTGGCGTCGGGTACCAACGAAAACTCTCCCACTGATCGCCCAGCAGATGTGACATAGACAATGGATCACCCTCGGGCATCTTCACGCGTATACCGTATTGCTTGCTCATCCTCATCCGTCCTCAATGGTGTTTGAGTATTGTCGGTCTGTGCAAATGCACAAACAAGCGTGTCGCACAGCAGGTGCGAAAGCCTGCGGATTACCCTAAACTTGGCCGGCCATGACACTTTGCGAGGGACTTTCTGCATGCTTGAGTACGTCTTTTTTGACCCCACCCCCTGCGATAAATTTGTTGAATACCTGCAAAAAAATGCTGTTCCCTTCGAACCCTCGACCGGCGATGAAGTGCTCACTGTCAAAGTCCCGGAAGATCTCGACGAAGCACTCATCGCGCGCATTGAAAGCCACTACGATGACATGATGGAACTGGGCTCCGAAATTCTCTCCAACCAAAGCGGCGATGGGCAAGTGAATACTGCGGGCCTTACTGTGACGCTCTCGGACGGGAGCATCAGCTATGCAGTCCTCGATCCTGCCATTGTGAACAAAGTCGTCGACGTGCTGACACTGGATGAACTCAATACACTGGTGAACGCCATTGCCGACGCGGTCGAAAATCCCAATGATGCC
>DOIU01000199.1:0-424 GCA_003511825.1 Gammaproteobacteria bacterium
GAGACCCTGTGAAAGCACTCGATACCAATGTCCTCGTCCGGTTTTCGGTGCAGGATGATCAGAAGCAGGCGTCTATAGCCAATCAGCTGCTGATAGATGCAGAGGCTACCAAACAGCCGCTCTTTGTGAGTCAGTTGGTTGTGCTTGAGCTACTCTGGGTACTCAAGAGTGTTTATGAGGTTTCTCGCAGCGATATTCTGATTGCTCTTAACGAGTTACTGTCCATGTCGGCACTCGAATTTCAGGATCAACGCGTTGTCCGCGATTTTATTATTGATGCACAACATAACAGCTATGATCTGCCGGATGCGTTAATTGCTCAAGTCGCCTATGGGCGAGGCTGCGATACAACGCTGACCTTTGACAAAAAAGCAGCCAAGTCATCTTTCTTCACCAAGCTCCAGTACTCCAACCACCTATTAAC
>DOIU01000199.1:713-4630 GCA_003511825.1 Gammaproteobacteria bacterium
TACTCCAACCACCTATTAACTTGGGATTCAGAGCCCCCCTGATGGTGCAAGACAAGGCGCACTGCGCAGCCGTCGATTTGATGACCATGGGGCAGGCCCTTTTCAAGGAGTGCAACGCGGGATTGCTCCATCAGGGAGGCTCCCTTCGGGCCAGCCACAAAACGCCCATCTGCGTTGTGGCCTACAGGGAAGTAGGTCAGGTGCGTGAGCAGGAGCGGTAAGCTTTGCGTTCGCTTGAATTAGCATAGCTAGTCCTGCACTCGCGCGCCTAGCATCTGAGCGCTTTGTGGCTGGCTGCATCCTAAGTTAATAGGTGGTTGGAGTACTAGCAACGTGCCAACTTCGCTGGCAAGACTTGCGTTGAACGCAAAGGGAGCACGTTCCGTTTTCCAGTCTGTGAGGGTAGGGTGAAAGACGCGCTTTCTGGCATAATCAAGCCCTTATGGATGGACAACAGATCTGATCGGCAGCACGCGGCCGATGATCACTCACCTTGGTTATCGATATGCCTATTGAACTCTGGTTGACCTTTGTGGCTGCGGCCAGTGTGGTCTTGACGATTCCTGGCCCGACCGTGATGCTGGTCGCAAGTTTTGCGCTTGTGCATGGCCGGCAGTCAGGCTGGGCGACGGTGCCCGGCGTGGCGTTGGGCGACATCACGGCGATGACGGTGTCGCTGCTCGGCGCGGGGACGGTGCTCGCGGCATCGGCCACCTTGTTTACCTTGCTCAAGCTCGCAGGCGCGGTGTACCTGATTTGGCTGGGCATTAAGCTCTGGCGATCCACGCCGACGCTGGCGCAGTACCCCGGCTGTGAAAACACGTCCTCGCCAGGGCGAATGTTTTGGCAGGCGTACCTGGTGACGGCACTCAACCCCAAGAGCATTGTCTTCTTTGTGGCCTTCGTCCCGCAGTTTATTGATACGGCTCTGCCGGTATGGCCGCAGTTTCTCATCCTCGAGGCCACCTTCGTGTCGCTGGCGGTCGCCAATGTGACCTTATGGGCGCTGGTCGCCGGAAAGCTCAAGGCTAAGGTGAATAATCCGGGGACGCTCTCGGTGATCAATCGCACCAGTGGCGGCGTGCTGGTGGGGGCGGGCGTGATGACGGCAGCGGCCCGGCACTCATGAGCTTGCGCATCGCAGCGGCAAGCCGTGTCGCCTTGATGATTGGCCTGAGTCTGCTGACAGCGTGTGCTGTGGCAACCGGCAGGAATGCGCCTGCAGACGCGCCCTTGGCTGCACTGCCGACCGCTTACGATTATCAACTGCTCACGCCCGATCATCACCCCACGTCACTGCCGGGCGTGGTAGCCGCCTTGCAAGGTAGCGATGTCGTGTTTATCGGCGAGTACCACGGCAATCACGCCTCACACCTGCTGGAAATGCAACTCCTCACCGCCTTGCATCGGCAGGCCGCGTCGCGCGACCGCGGCGTGATCTTGAGCATGGAAATGTTCAATCGCGACCAACAAGCCATCGTCGATGACTACCGCAACGGCAAGATCGGCGAACGCTATTTGATCAAGGAAGCCCCGGCTTGGCATAACTACACCGGCAGCTACCGCCCCTTGGTCGAGTACGCCAAAGCCCAGGCGATGCCCATCATCGCCGCCAACGCGCCCGGCGATATCGTGCGCTGCATCGGGCGCCAGGGCGAAGACTATATCCCCAAACTGACCGCCGACGAAAAGACCCATATCGCCACGCAACCCTTCGCCGAGGTGCCGGGGTATGCCGACAAATTCTTCGGCGTGATGGGCGGGTCAGACCACCAAGCCGACAAACGCCTCCGCCAAAGCTACCTCGCCCAACTCACCCGCGACAACACCATGGCCGAATCCATCGCCCGCGCGCATGCGCAATCCCCCCAGAGCGTGGTCGTGCACCTTAACGGCAGCTTCCACAGCGAAGGCCACCTCGGCACCGTCGGTGCCCTCAAGCGTCTGAACCCGGACCTCAAGATCAGCGTCATCACACCAATCCGCGCCGATGACTTCGCGGATGCGCAGGCGGACAAGCGCCGTACCGACGAGTTCTATTACCTCGTCAACGCCCAACCGGCAGAATTCGTCGACGATGACTACAAGCGGAAAATGCGCGGCGAGATGTTCAGCCGGGCGCGGGAGAAAGCTAAGGGTTGTCGTTAGCATTCGGGGCTGATTGCCCTGATCGCGGGTCGTAGTACCGCTCAACTGAGTTCTGTGCTTGCCGATAAGTACCAATATATGGTATTTGTTAGTAATGGACTGATGAGGTGAAATCATGGCCAAAAACACAAGTATCGTGCTCGGCGAGCATTTCGATCGATTCATTGCCGCTCAAGTTAAGAACGGGCGCTACGGCTCCGCAAGCGAGGTCATACGGCAGGGATTGCGTATACTCGAAGAGCATGAACAAAAGGTTGAAGCGATGCGACAAGCCCTGATTGAGGGTGAAAATAGCGGTCCCAACACGCCTCTCGATATGCAGGACATTATCCATGAAGCCAAGCAGGAAGCGGGTTTGGATGTATGAAGTCACAGTAAGCCCTCTCGCCAAGAATGACTTAAAGGGAATATGGCATACCACCTTCAAGAAATGGGGCGAGAATAAAGCCGCGGACTATTTGCGAGACCTTGATGCCGGTATCCAAGGCTTGATCAGCAACCCCAAGATTGGAAAATCACGTGATTATATCCGCGCGGGCTATAGGTCCGTACAAATCAATCGCCACGTGATTTACTATCGTTTGGAAGCGCAAACAATCAATATTGTTCGTGTGCTCCACGAACGGATGAGCGCTGAGAATCACTTCTAGGTGTCCACGTCACGGCTTTATTAACAGCGATTATCAAGCCGTCTCGGGCTCCCCTTCAATCCATCCCAAGACTAAAAACATACCCACTCACTGGTTTACTTAAGCGTGCTAACCCGATTGGCACAGAGGATTTCCAGATTGCGCACCCAAAGGACGTTGACAAGTTTGACATCTTCGAACCATCGGTACCGTTCTCATTAGTAGTAGTGATCCGGGCACGACATGGATTCGCGGTAAATTGGAATGAGCGTTGGACAATACGCTGGCCGAGGCGCATCGAAGGTGTGAGGAGAGGATGGGCTGGGTGTTTAATATCCTGTATGTTTTGTGCGTATAATAAACCGTCGAACTCGCCAGTTGAATCCACAATCAATTCCCGATGCCTGGCCATCGGAACGCATGTCTTGTGTCGTCGAGCGTGACGTAATTGCTCTCGGGGTGGTTTGTAATACAGGAGGTTGCAGTGAGTGGGTCGGGGTTATGCATCAAAGTGACGTGTTATAACGCGTCGCTTTGATGTCTAAATATAGTTATGCCCTTGAAAAAATATAACATTATCCCCATATAAGGTACTGGAGAATTATTCCATTATTTTTTTATTTAAGGAACAATATTATGGCAAAAAGTACACATGTAGTACCGAATAAAGATAAAGGTGGTTGGGATATTAAACAATCAGGGGGGCAACGCTCATCAGGTCACTTTGATACAAAAAAAGAAGCTGAAGACAAAGCTAGAGAGATTAGCCGAAACCAAGAAACTGAATTAGTTATTCATAACAAAGACGGAAAAATAAGCAGGAAAGATAGTCATGGAAATGACCTATTTCCACCTAAAGGTTAAATAAAGGAGAAGCTCATGGCTCAAAAAAAATGTGTACCATACGGTAGTGATGTATCAGCGGGAACGTACAAATGTGCGGATTGTGGGCATAAATACTCAAACCAATCAAAAACATCGCTTCCTCCATGCCCTAAATATAAGGTCTCACCTCACACGAAAAATTGCTGGGATATTTTGTCAGGTCAAGGAGATGACCCAAGTGATCCATATCCAAGTAGATAATTTGGCATAACAAATAGCTCCAGCGGACAATTTACAGCGTGGTTTTTTTGCGTA
>DOIU01000003.1:0-245 GCA_003511825.1 Gammaproteobacteria bacterium
CCGACAGCTATCTCGACGAGGTGATCGTGGACGACGCGGGCGGGCGCATGTTCGTCTGTTCCGACACCGATTATTGCGAGACCCGGCAGGCCGCCGGGTATCGCGGAAAGGACGCGGCATGAGCCCTCTTCTCTCGGTCCGCGGCGTCACCAAGCGCTATGGCACCCATATCGGCTGCGCCGACGTCTCCTTCGACCTGCATCCCGGCGAGGTGATGGGCATCGTGGGCGAGAGCGGGTCGGGCA
>DOIU01000003.1:526-22829 GCA_003511825.1 Gammaproteobacteria bacterium
GTGGGCGAGAGCGGGTCGGGCAAGACCACGCTTCTCAACTGCCTCGCCGGGCAGCTTGCCCCCGACACGGGCGAGGTGATCTTCGACACCCGCGCCGAGGGCCCGCGCGACACGCGCACCATGTCCGAACCCGAGCGCCGGATGCTGGCGCGCACCGATTGGGCCTTCGTCCACCAGCACGCGCGCGACGGGCTGCGCATGGGCGTCTCGGCCGGCGGCAATGTGGGCGAGCGGCTGATGGCGGTGGGCGCGCGGCATTACGGCGACATCCGCGGCAAGGCGCTGGACTGGCTGGAGCGGGTCGAGATCGACGGCGCCCGCGTGGACGACCGGCCCTCGACCTTCTCGGGCGGGATGCAGCAGCGGTTGCAGATCGCGCGGAACCTGGTGACCGGCCCGCGGCTTGTCTTCATGGACGAACCGACCGGAGGGCTTGACGTGAGCGTGCAGGCACGGCTGCTGGACCTGTTGCGCGGGCTGGTGCGCGACATGGGCCTGTCGGCGATCATCGTGACCCACGACCTGGCCGTGGTGCGCCTGCTGGCCGACCGCTTGATGGTGATGAAATCGGGCCATGTGGTCGAGGCTGGGTTGACCGACCAGGTGCTGGACGATCCGCAACACGCCTATACCCAGTTGCTGGTCTCCTCGGTGCTCCAGGTCTGATGCTGCGCGCCTGGTACATAGAGGACGGGGCCCTGCGCCCGCTGGCCGAGGGCAGCGACCTGTCGCGTGCCGACTGGATCGACCTGTCCGCGCCCAGCGAGGACGAACGCGCGGCGGTGGGCGCGCTGGGGCTGGACGCGCCCACGCTCGAGGACATGGAGGAGATCGAGATCTCCAACCGTCTCTACCGCCAGGACGGCTGCGAGGTGATGACCGTCACAATCCCCGGCCGCAACGCCGACGACCGGCGTATCGCCGCGCCGGTGGCCTTCGTGCTGAGCGAGCGGCGGATGATGACCGTCCGCTATCACGCGCCGCGCGCCTTCGAGACCTTCGACCGGCACGCCCCCTCGACCTCGGCGGGTTGCATCAGCCACCTGCACCTGTTCCTGGGCCTGTTCGAGGAGATCGTGGCCCGGCTGGCCGACCTGCTGGAAGGCGACGGGCAGGCGCTGGACCGCGCCTCGCAGACCCTGTTCGACGGCAACGACCCCGAGACCCACGTGCTCGAACAGCTGGTGCGCGAGATCGGCCGGCGTGGCGAGTCGGTGGCCAGCCTGCGCCACGCGCTGCTGACGCTGGACCGGGCGCTGACCACCTTCGGGCTGTGGCGCGACGAGCGCAGCCTGCGCCCGCTGCTCAAGGCCACGACGCGTGACATCCAGGCGTTGATCGTGCATGCCGATTTCCTGTCGGCGCGGGTGGCGCAGCTGACCGGTGTGACGCTGGGCTTGGTCAACCTGGACCAGACCGAGGCCGGGCGGGTGCTGTCGGTGGGGGCGGTGATCTTCCTGCCGCCGACGCTCGTGGCGTCGATCTATGGCATGAATTTCGGCGTGCTGCCGGGCACCGGGCATCCGCTGGGCTGGCTGATGGCTTCCGGGCTGATGGTGGTCTCGGTGATCGCCTCGATCCTCTATTTCCGCTGGAAGGGCTGGCTATGACCCCGATGATAGACCTCACCGACGTGTCCAAGACGTTCACGCTGCACAACCAGGGCGGCGCCGTGATCGAGGTGCTGAGCGGCGTGACCCTCGCCGTCGCGCCGGGCGAGTGCGTGGCGCTGACCGGCGCCTCGGGGGCGGGCAAGTCCACGTTGATGCGCATGATCTACGGCAATTACCGCGCCCGGTCCGGCATCATCCGCGTGGGCGGCACCGACCTGGTGCGGGCCGAGCCGCGCGAGATCATCCGCCTGCGCCGCGAGGTTCTGGGCTATGTCAGCCAGTTCCTGCGGGTGGTGCCGCGGGTGCCCACGCAAGACGTTGTGGCCGAGCCGCTGCGCGCGGTGGGCGTGGCCGAGGCGGAGGCCGGCGAGCGCGCCGCGGCGTTGCTGGAGCGGCTCAACATCCCCCGGCCGCTCTGGTCGCTGTCGCCCACCACTTTCTCGGGCGGCGAGCAGCAGCGCGTTGCCGTGGCGCGTGCCTTGATCCACCAACCGACTTTGGTGTTGGCCGACGAGCCGACCGGCAATCTGGATGCCGAGACAGGGCGACACGTGTTGGCGCTGCTGCTGGATTTGGCGCGCGCATCGGAGCAGACCTTGGTGATGGTGACCCACAGTCGCGAAGTGGCCGCGTCTGCCGATCGGGTACTGCGCATGGCCGACGGGCGATTGCAGGCCGTGGCGCAGGATGCGCGGGGCGGCGCGTGGTAGCCCACAGTCTGCTGTTATCGAGCCTGCGTTTTTTTTGGCACCATCCCTGGCAGTTTGGGCTGACCTTGCTCGGCATTGCACTGGGGTCGGCGGTGATGATTGCCGTCGACTTAGCGAACCAGAGTGCGCGCGCCTCTTTCAGTGCGTCGGTAGACACGGTCGCCGGTCGCGCCACGCACAGTATCGTCGGATCGGCGCACGGATTCCCTGAAGCGGTTTACACACAGCTCAAACGGCAGGATGGCCACACCTTGGCGGCGCCTGTGGTGACCGGGCGCTTTGACTGCGGTGGCCAGGCTTGCGCATTGCTGGGCACCGATCCGTTTGCCAGTTTGTATCGTCAGTCGCAAGGCGCGGCAGCGGGGCTGGATACTGCGCAGATACTGACGCTGCTCACCGTTGAAAACAGCGGCATGCTATCCCCCGCAACAGCGGCTCGCCTGAATCTGGTGACGGGTGACGTGCTTGATGTACGCGTAGGGGAGGCCGTGCATGCGCTCACGATCACGGTCGCGCCGCCGCATCAGCAGGAAACTGTGCCTGATAATATCTTGGTGACGGATATTGCAACGGCGCAAAGGGTGTTATCACAGCCGGGCCAGATTGATCGGATTGATGTCGCCTTGCCGGACCCGCAGGCGGTGTCGATCTTGGCCGAAACCTTGGAGGCACCGCTGCGTTTAGAAGAGAGCGCGACGCGCACACCGGTGTTGGAACAGATGACCCGCGCGTTTCGCACCAATCTCACGGCCATGAGTTTGCTGGCGATGCTGGTGAGCGCGTTTCTGGTCTACAACACCATGACCTTCTCTGTGTTGCAGCGACGCCAAGTGTTTGCGATTAAGCGCATGATGGGCGTCACAGGTTGGCAATTGGGCCGGCATATCGTCATTGAAGCCTTGCTGTTTGCGCTTATCGGCGCGGCCGTGGGTTGCTTGCTGGGCGTATTGTTGGGGCAGGGTTTGCTCTTGTTGATGACGCGCACGATCTCCGATCTCTATGCGCGGGTGGATTACGCGGTGTTACTGGTGCAGCCGTTGCTGCTGGTCAAAGGCGTGGGCCTGACCACGGCGGCGGTGCTGCTGGCAACGATCGGCCCGGCGTTAGAGGCCGCGCGCGTGGCGCCGGTGCAGGTCCATCGGCGTTCGGATATTGAGTTGCGGGTCGTCCGACGCCTGCGCGTCTTGCCGATGATTGGCTGCGCCTTGATACTACTGGGCGCTTTGCTGCTGGTGGCGTCGGCGCGGGACTTGGTCGTCGGTCTATTGGCGATGTTCCTCATTATCATCGGTTACAGCCTGTGTATCCCGCTGCTGACATCCGGTCTCTTGCGCGCTTTGCGGGTGCTCAAACCGGTCGCGTCGCAGACCCTGATGATGGCGCTGCGCGGCATTGAGGCCTCGCGCAGTCGCACGATGTTGGCGATTGTCGCGCTGGCGATCGCCATCTCCGCCACGGTGGGAGTGAGCGTGATGATCAGTGCGTTTCGCGTTTCGGTCGCCAATTGGCTCGATGATACCTTGCAAAGTGACGTCTATATTGCCCATATCGGTGATCAGGAGCGGCCGGAGGCGGATGCTTTAGACCCCAGCTGGCCTGCGCGTGTGCGGCAGCTGCCGGGTGTTGCAGCCGTCAGTACCGGGCAATCACTCACGGCACGGGTTGCGGGCACGCCGTTGCCACTGCTGGTGCTGGAGCCGGGGCGACACAGCCAGGGTGGGTTTCGTTTGCTGGAGGGAGACCGCGAGGCGACCTGGCAGCAGTTCACCGCAGGCGAAACCGTATTGATCTCTGAATCCTTGGCGTGGAACCGGCAGTTGGCGGTGGGGGATGTCTTCACGCTCGACATCGGCGATGTGTCATCCATTGCGGTCACGGTCGGTGGGGTATACCGCGATTACAGTGCCAGCCAGGGCATGTTGGTGATGGTGCGGAAGCACTACACGCGTTTTGTGGATGACAATCGCATCTCCACCATTGGCGTATTGTTCGAGCCCAATGCGGACAAACACGCGTTGCAGCAGGAATTGGCGCAATTGGTGCGCCGGACCGATGCTTCCGTGGATGTGCGCTTCAACAGCGATATCAAGGCGCGTTCGCTGGCGATTTTCGATCGGACCTTCGCCATCACCGGTGTCTTGCGGGTGTTGGTGATTGTGGTGGCCTTTGTGGGCGTGTTCAGCGCGCTGATGGCCTTGTCATTAGAACGTACGCGCGAGTTCGCCGTCTTGCGAGCAACGGGGATGACGGCGCGACAGCTCGCGGGTCTGGTCTTGCTGCAAACGGCCCTGACGGGCTTGGTTGCGGGGATACTGGCCCTCCCGGCGGGGTGGGCCATGTCAGAAATTTTGATTCACGTGATCAATCAGCGCTCGTTCGGTTGGACCATGGCGCGGTATTTCCCGTGGTTTGTGGTCCCGCAGGCACTGGCATTGGCCGTGGTGGCGGCTTTGCTGGCGGGCTTGTATCCGGTGCGCCAGGTTATCCGCAATCCCATCAGTCGAGGCCTGCGCGCGTTATGAGTGCCAGATCAGTCTGGTCCAACGAGTTGTTCGTGCACTGACCCGCTAAGCCATCAGCTGCCAGGGACCGTGGGTGTTGATCGATCAGCGAGTGCCTCTTCTGAATCACTGCTCTGCAACGCTGACAGCACCTCCATGGTGACGCTCCCTGCCTCAATCAGGCGCATTAAGTTTTCAAAGACCTTGAGGCCAGCAACCGCTGTATTCGAGGCATGCGCTTCTGCCTCTGTTTGCCAAAAATAGATGCAAACCCATTGCCCTTGCGCATTCTTGTACAGTGACTGATGAATAAAACCCGGCAGCGTTTTAACGGCTTCACTGAAGCCCGCCATAGCATCCACCATGTCGTCATCAGCAACGGATGGCAAGGCACGCCAGGTCAGTATTTCAAATACAGGCATCGTTGTTTAACTCCTATCACGTTCATCAAGGGCACGCAGTATAGGTAAAGATATTTGTTCATTAATCCATTAAAATGGAAATTAATTGTGTCCATAAAGGAATTAATGGTGAGTCAGTTCGAGCATGCCATGCTGTTTAAATGCATTGTTGATCAGCAGTCCTTTGCCAAAGCGGCCGAGCACAGTGGTTTAACGCCCTCTGCGGTCAGCAAGCGTCTCGCTAAGCTGGAAGCGTCGCTGGGGACGCAATTGATTCACCGGACCACAAGGCGATTGGCGTTGACGGAAGCAGGCCAGTACTTTTATGAAAAGGTCGCTCGACTGCAGCATGAATGGACATCTACGTGGGATGAAACAGCCAGTCTCAACAGTGAACTGCGAGGGACCTTACGGATCGCCGCCCCCAAACGGTGCTGTGCCGTTTTTTAATGCCGTTATTGGTAAAATTTAGCCGCATCTATCCCGCCATTAGCTTTGAGCTGCTACACCACGATATTGATGTACTTCCCGTGGTGGATGCGGATCTGTCCATTAGCAGGGAGATTCCACAGTTCGACTCCCACACCATGGTGATGGTCCCTTTTTATGCGTATCACAACAGCGTGTTTGCATCACCGGCGTATCTGGATACGCATCCAAATATTACAAGTCCTTAACAATTGGCGCAGCACTGTTGTCTGGTGTACCCGGATAGCCGCTCACCCCAGCGCTGGGAATTTACGACCGACACCGTCAACCTCAGCAATACGATAGAAATGAACAGCGCTGAAACCATGATCAGTGCTGCTAAAAATGACTGGGGTCTCATCTACTTACCTGAAGTCATCCTCCAGGAAGAGTTAAGCCAAGGGCAATTGCGGCCTGTATTACCTGCGCTTTACAGTCACCCGTATAGAACCTGTATGTACTATCTCAAAGCGGATTTTGTCCCCAAGAAAGTCCGTGCACTGGTTGATTTCTTAAAAGAACAACAGGGAAGTGATTGAAAAACCGCTCTGCGAAATCAGTGCTTTCCGAGTGCTCAGGGGCTGGCAGCATTGCTGGCGGCTATTCAGAGTGGCTATAATCTGGTAGGCACAGCTCGCCATCGTAGTCAAGCATTGAATGCCGGCGGTGGATGAAAAAGGGGAGGGGTAATGATGTGGGATGGCGTGCATTTCTTGATCGAAATACTGGTTGTTTTGTCCATCGTGACGGGTGTCCATGCGCTGAGACACAAAACTAGCCTCGTATTTTGTTACGCCATGCTGACGTTTACGACCTTCGCCAGTTGGGCGACCCCTCATGATGCGGTCATGATGCTGTTCTCTCTCGACTTTCACGTTGAATCGAGTGTGTTTTTTACAGCTTCGCTGATCGGTGTGTTTCTTTTGTACGTCGCTGACGGGCCGCGGGCAGGCCGCATGGGAATCGTTGTGGTGGTGGCGACCGGGCTGCTGTATTGCCTGTTTGCGGTCATTACCAACGCCTATTTCACTGATGCGACTGTGTCTGCCGGCGCACCGTTTCCATTAGCCGGTCCGCGCGCCATTTTGGCCTCCTTTCTGGCGTCAGTACTGGATATGGTGCTCCTCGGTATTCTGTGGGAATCCAGCCAGAAATTAACGTCGCGGATGGGTTTGTTCGGCAGAGTGTTTATCACGCTGTCCGGTGTGCTGCTGGCGGATGCGGTTATCTACAATCTCGTCGCTTGGGCTGGAAGGCCCGCTTTCGAATCCTTTCCCGCCGCCGTGCTGATTCGCTCGTTTCTCGTGGCGATTTACGCACCCATGGTCACGATGTATCTCAGTTACGAAATCCGTCGGCATGGCTTGGTGCTGCATACCCGCCCCGTGTTTTCCATTCTGACCAAAGAAGACCTGGAGCGCGAGCTGGTCTCAGCTCATCACAATCTCAGGATTGGCACAGAGGCGCTCTGGGAGAGTGAGGAGCGTTATCGACGGATAGTGGAAGATATTCCGTTGATGGTTTTCCGATTCTCCGCCGAGGGTATGGTGACGTACGCAAATCGCGCCTCATGCGACTATTTTGAGCAAAGTGAGTGGGAAGTCATCGGGCAACCGGTTATCGGTCCGGTAGACAAAGCGGAGCGGGAGCGTGTTTGGTCCGCTATCTCGTCGTTGAACCCGAAACGGCCGACCACAGAGATCGAGGTGTGTATTTATCCGCGGCCCAATGACCGTCGCATCCACCGTTGGGTGGTGCGCAGCATTTTTTCTGAAGAAGGGCATGGACTCGCTTATCAGGCCATCGGTGAAGATATCACTGAGCAGTGGCGACAGGAACGCTCACTGAATCGGCTTCAGGCGGCCATCGCTCAAACGTCGGAGTTAATCGCGATAACGGACACGGCGGGGCATTTGGAGTTTATCAATGCCGCCGGTGTAAGCAGTGGTCTCTTCCCCGAGACAGTCGATAAAGACTGGAAAATCTTTGATCTGTGCCGGGGTGAGGATCAAGAGGCGTCGTTTAAGCCAATGATCGACGCGGTGCAGGCAGGGCGCGCCTGGTCCGGGCGCGTTCAACGTGCTTTTGGCTCGGATTCAAGTCGTACTTTCGAGTTTTCAATCACTCCGCTTGTCGAAGAGCCATTGGGACTCACTGGTTACTTGTTAATTGCCCGAGACATGACACAGCAGATTCGCATTGAATCGCGCTTGCAACAAATACAAAAGATGGAGGCGGTGATGCAATTGGCGGGTGGTGTCGCCCATGATTTCAACAATCTTTTATTGGTGATTACAACCAGCTCGGATCTGCTCATGGACGATATTCAGTCTCTGCATGGTGAGGTCTCACCCGCCGTTGTCGAACGCCTGAACGCCATCGCGAAAAGCGCTTCACGGGCCGTGCAGTTGAATCACCAGTTGATGTCTCTCGGGCGCCAGACGCCGACTGCACCGCGCCGCATTAACCTCAATCACGTGGTGTTTGACACGGTGCCATTGTTGCAAAGTATCCTTCCCGAGACCGTCAGGATACACGTGGATCTCGACGATAGCTTGCCCGCAGTTTTTCTCGATCCGGCCCATATGGAACGCGTGATCATTAATCTGGTGGTAAACGCACGCGATGCCATGCCGGCAGGTGGCGACCTGACCCTGATCACCCGGATAGAGCGGCTCAACGATGACTATCTACTCGCCCACACCGATGCGCGACCCGGGAAGCATGTTGTGCTTATGGTTCGCGACACTGGCCAGGGAATGGACGAGGAAACCAGCCAGCGGATTTTTGAACCCTTTTTTACCACCAAGGAAGAGAGCGGTGGTACCGGTCTTGGACTCTCAGTCGTCTACACGATTATTCGACAGGCAAATGGGCATATTCGAGTCGACTCCGCGTTGGGTGCCGGCACTGCAGTCTGGGTGTATTTGCCATCACTGCCGGCAAAGACCGCATCGGCGGGCAGCCGGCACATGCAAAAAGTCGCCAAGCCAACATCACCATTATCAAATTCGTGATCGCCGAGCGCAAATACATCTCGGCATGCCCAAACACGGTGTAAAATAGCACCCCGTCATTGCGTCGCCCGTCATCCGCCATCCCACCCAACGAGGTCTCTGCGTCTTATGAAAATCTGGTTCTTCGTGCTGCTGATGGTTGGGCTAACGGCTTGCAATGGCGACGCGAATGCGCCTGATGACGCGTTGTCGGGGGCGCCCACGACCATGGCGACACTGCTTGGTGCCGAGGCGTCGGCGGCGTACCAGCGCGCCGACCGCGTGCGGGCGTTCAGTTTCCCAGCTGACCATGCCGCGCATGATGGGTTCAGAAATGAATGGTGGTATTTCACTGGGCATCTGCGTGATCCGGCGGGGCGGCGCTTCGGCTATCAGGTGACGTTCTTCCGCGTCGCGATCACGCCAGGCAAGCCAGCGGCAGCGTCCGCTTGGGCGACGCAGTATGTCTGGATGGGCCATGTCGCGCTGAGTGATGTGGCCAATCAGCGGCATCATCACGATGAACGTTTTGTGCGCGAAGCGGCGGGTCTGGCGGGCGTGCAGCCCGAGCCCTTGTCGATCTGGTTGGAGGATTGGCAACTGCAGGCAGTCACTGAGTCAGCGTTTCCATGGCGTTTGCAGGTGGCGGCGACGGACTTTGCATTGGAGATGACACTGCAGCCCGAGAAGCCGCCTGTCCTCAATGGCGAGCGCGGCTTAAGTCGCAAAAGCGGGGAAGTGGGCAATGCGTCTTACTACTATTCGATGACGCGGCTGCAGAGTAGCGGGCATGTCACTCTGGATGGCGAGCGCTTTGCGGTAGAGGGTCAGAGCTGGCTCGATCGCGAGTGGAGCACCAGCGCGTTGGGGCAAGATCAGCAGGGGTGGGATTGGTTTTCACTGCAATTGGCAGACGGTCGTGATCTGATGTACTACCAGCTTCGCCAGCGTGACGGCACGGCCGATGAACACAGCAGCGGTACCTGGGTCGATGCCGAGGGTAACGGGCGCAATGTGTCGTCCTCAGAGGTGACGCTGTCTGCCAACCGGTATTGGCGGTCGCCGAGCGGGGCGCGCTATCCGACGGACTGGACCCTGCAGGTGGCGGGCGAGTCGCGACCCTGGCGTGTGCGCGCACTCTTCGATGCACAGGAAATGCGCACCCTCGTGGACTATTGGGAAGGCGCGGTGGCTGTGACCGACGCCCAAACCGGGGAGCCGCTCGGTGTGGGCTACCTCGAAATGACGGGGTATTAGGCGGTTGGACCACGTGTTACGTTTTTTGACTCACCAATATGCGCACTCGCGCAAAAGGTTACACGCGGTTACAAGGCGGCCAGAAGCCGGCCCGTAGACTTTTACGGTACACTCCTGCGACCATGAATGTTATGACAATACGGTCTCGTTTTTTCTTACTGGCGCTCAGCCTCGCCGGGATGCTGGCGTCCGGCTGGGCAACGGCCAATGATATCGCGCGAGAAGTCCGGGCTGGGCGCGACCAAGCGGCGTCTTACGATGGCGGCTTTCTTGAGCTTGGCTTGGTGGTGGAGGTGTTTTCCAATCCCTTGATGGGGCTGAGTGAAGAAGACAACGGCGTTGATATCGGTATTGCGCTCAACGGTGAATACCAATGGCGCGGCTTGTTTGTCGAAGCGAATACGGAAAGTGAGCGTGGCTTGGTCTTGGGTTACAACCTGGCTCGTGGCGAGCGGTGGTTGCTGGATATTATCGGCAGCAATCAGCACGATGAGATCAGTGAAGATATGGACGACAGGCTGGAAGGGCTGCGTGATCGCGAACTGGATTTTATGCTGGGGCTACGCTCGACGCATTACTTCGGCAGCAACATTTTTCAGTTGGAATGGATGCGCGATATCTCCGATCGGCATGAAGGCGTGGCTGTCAACGCGTCCTTGGGCAAGTTCTGGCAGGTGCGCAATTGGAACGTCCATGCCATCCTGACGTATCGGCACAAGAGCGCGCGCGTGATGGAGTATTACGTCGGGGTGCGCGAAGATGAAGTTACCGACCGCTTCAGCGCGTACTCGCCGGGGGCTGGCCATATCTCGGGTCTTGAAGTGGGTATTACCTTGCCACTGAGCGAGAAATGGATTTTGCGCTCAACGGCCCAGTATTTTGCGTTGAGTGATGCGATGAGCGAGAGCCCGCTGGCGACGGAGGATGCCGGTGGCAGATTGCTGACGTCGGTGACGCGAGTGTTTAACTGAATCGATGCGCGAGGGACGACACCACAAACGCCGACTGTCGATGTTACTGCGCAGTGCGTGCATGGCCTGTGTGTTTAGCGGAGCCGGTCTCTCTTTCGCGCAGTCAGGGGGGCAAGGCGCGGCGTCTGAGGACGTCCGGCTCAGCATCAAACCCTCGCGCTGCGTCGCCTTGCATGAAGGCCAAATCTGCTACCAGAACATCACCATCACGTGGCGCACCGCGTTTCCCGGTAACTACTGCGTCTACTGGGAGGTTGCGCCGCAGCCGCTGCAGTGCTGGGAAAACACGCGCTCCGGGCGCTTTGAGTTTGATTTCCAATCGGCGGCGTCGGTGCAGTTTTCACTGCGCCCCTTGGGCCAATCCGCGCTCGCGATCACGCCGATGCGGGTGGCATGGGTGCATCGCGCGCGACAACGCAAACGGCTTAACTGGAGGTTGTTTTAGTGGTTGAACAAACACCCACACACATCATGGTGGTCGAGGATGACCCGTCGTTGTCGAGCTGGATCAGCGAATACCTCACGTCACACGGATTTCTCGTCACCGTCGCGGATCGGGGCGATGTGGCGATTGAGTTGGTCAAGAGCGATGACCCTGATCTGTTGTTGCTCGATATCATGTTGCCGGTCAAAGACGGCTTTGAAGTGTGTCGTGAAATCCGTGCTTTTTACCACCGCCCGATCCTGATGCTCACTGCCTGCGGCGAAGAGACCGATGAGGTGTTGGGCCTTGAGTTGGGGGCTGATGATTATTTATCCAAGCCGGTAAAGCCGCGCGTGTTGCTGGCGCGGATCAAAGCGCTGCTGCGACGCGGGACGGAGGAAGCCCCGGCCAAAGACCAACGCAGCTACGGCGGTTTTCATATCGATGCACAATCGCGGACCGCGACGCTTAACAATGAACCCATCCCTGTGTCGTCCCACGAGTTTACGGTCTTGTGGTATTTGGCTGAGCGTGCCGGTGAAGTCATTTCTCGGGATGAGTTGGTCGCGGCCGTGCGGGGCATTGAATACGATGGCCTGGATCGATCAGTGGACATCTGTATCTCCCGCCTGCGCAAAAAATTGCGCGACGATTCAGAGCGACCCAAACGCATTAAGACCATCCGCGGCAAAGGCTATTTGCTCGCGACCGACGCTTGGTGAGTCTTGCGCAAGCTGATTCTCTCGCTGTTGCTGGTCGTGATTGTCTCCATCTTTGGTTTGGGGTGGGGCTTAGATCGCCTGTTTGAGCGCATGGGTGATAAGCGCGACGCCGATGATCTGACCTTACTGACCGAATTGGGTGCCACGCTGGCAGTGGCTTTGGATGATGCCGAGGCACCACAACGCAAGCTGATGGACGTTGAGCGTTCGGGGCTGATCAGTGTCGATGTGCTCGCCCGCGATGAGTTCTCGCTGCCGCGCGAGTTGTCGCAACAACTTGAAGCCGGCCAGCCCTTGGTGCTGGAGTCAGACTCAGGCGTTTCCATTTACTACTATCTCGCGCGCAGCCAGCAGGTCTTGACCATTACGCCTGAATACCTGCGCGAATCTACGCATGCCTTGAGCGTTAGCCTGATTTTTACCATGGTGTTCTACTCCGGCATCCTGGTGTTGACCCTGATCTGGTTATACCCGCTGGTGACACGCTTGCTTAATTTGCGACGGGCGGCGCAGCGCTTTGGCGAGGGCGATCTCGACGAGCGCGTGCCACTGCGTCGGTTTTCGTACATTCGTGATATTGAAACCGAGTTCAATCGCATGGCGGATCGGATTCAGACCTTGGTCAGTGACAATAAACTGCTGGCTGGCGCGGTCTCGCACGATTTGCGCACACCGCTGGCGAGGCTGCGTTTTGGTATCGAAACCCTCTTCGAAACTCAGGATGCGAGCAAGCGACGGGAGTACCACGAGCGCATAGACCGAGACCTCGATGAGATGGAGGGCTTGGTGGCGACCTTGCTGTCTTATGCGCGCTTGGACCAGTCGATGCAGGTGTTGGAGAAGCGCTCAATCGATTTGGGGCGCTTGGTCAGCGATGTGTGTGACCCCTTTCGTGAGCAATGTCCCGGACTGGTGTGGCAGCCACCGAATGAGACGGTACACGTAGAAGGGGATGAAAAGCGCCTGAACATGTTGGTCAACAACCTACTGCAAAATGCCTGCAGTTATGCTCAGCGGCAGGTGCGCGTCAGCGTGGCGTTGGTCAACCCGCAGTGTTGTCGCCTCATCGTTGAGGATGATGGTTCAGGTATCGCGCTGGAGCAACGCGAGGAAGTCCTCAAGCCGTTTGTGCGTGGCAGTGATGCGCAGCAAGGCAAGGGTTTTGGTATGGGGCTGGCCATCGTGTCACGGATTGCGCAATGGCACGGTGCCACCTTTGAAATCCAAGACTCAGACGCGCTGGGTGGCGCGCGTATTCAAATTGACTTCACGCGTCTGCCGGCACCTTCGTAAAATGAAAATGCCCGTCTGATTCCATCTCGACCACCGCTTCTTCGCGCGTATAGCTGTAGCGCGACCCTTGGTAAAAATACAACGGCGGCGTAAAAACCATCGCGTGCGCCACTTGGTCTTTGAGTGTGAACACCATCAGCGAACCGGTTTCACCATAATAGGTGTCGGCGGGCAGTAAGGTTTGGCCGACAGCGGTGTTGATAACATTTGCCTCGGTGGACGCCAGAAAAATATGCACGCGATCCCAGTCGAAGGCGGTCATCTCTTCAAGCGCAACTGTGTCACCGGCTTTGCTCTTCTCGGCATAAGCCGAGAGCTTATCAAGCACCTCTGAGGTGTCGGTATAGGGTTTTGAGGATGTCATGAAGCCTCCATCACAGGCGATTGATGCCAAGCTGATCAGTAGCACAGTCAGCCAGGTGAGAATAGCTGGGTGGTCTGCCTGTGGGCAGCGTGGGCGTGTTTGCGCGCGTCGGGTCATTGCGCGCGTCCGGTCTGGCCAACGGCCACTTGGTCGCTGTACATGAGTTCACCGTGAGAGTTGATGACGACGGCTTCTCCGCGGATTATCGCATCTCTGATCAAGTCCGCCAACTCGGGTAATGACGCCTCGGGATTCTCTGTGGCGATCCGGCGACCCAGCGCATTGTTGTACAAGTCCATCGCTTCGCGCGCGGCGGGGTTATTAACGACACCCTCGTGGGCGGTGCCGAAGTCGTTGGCGAACTCCACGCCGAATGCCTCTGTGAGTGCGGCATTAAAGAAAGCATGGCGCATGGCATCATTATGGCCATCTTCAGCGCCCGGAATGGGTTGGTTGTTTGCGCCGTTTCTTGGGAAGTGCTGGTCAGCAACACGGTAGGCGTTGCGCTCCCTATCCGTACCACCCGGGCTCACGATGTCACTGAACGCTTTCAAGCCCCACAAGCCATGGCGCGAGCCCAGTGCGTCCAGCAGCTCGGCTTCTGTCTGAGTCATCGTGCGTTCATTCACAAAAGGCAGTTCAATGGACGTGAAGGGGCCAAGCTTGGGCGTCCAGTTGACCATGGTATCTTCCGGGACTTGGTATTGCGCCAAAATCTCCGCAAGGGGTTGACGACCTGTCTGGACAGTCGGCGCCATCGGCATCACAGCGTCCGGGGCGAGTGGCGTCTCTATGGGCGTTGGGGCCTGCTGCGGGGTATAGCCGGGTGTGGGCGCCACGGGTGCGTAGGGCGTGTCAACCTCGGGGGGCAGGGGTTGTGTCGGCGGCGTGGTGTCGACGATGGGCGCAGGTGTGTGCTCGGGGCCTTGCGCCGTGCCTGGCACGTAGACGGTGTCACCCGTGTAGATCTGCTCGGGTGAGATCATGTGGTCGCGATTCAATGCCACCATCTCGTCGACATCCACACCGTGCGCATTGGCGAGATCCCACAGGTTGTCGCCCGGCTGCACCGTGACTGCTGTATAGCGTTGTTGATCCAGCGCCGGGTTGCGTCGCCCAGTCGCATCCATTGCCCCTTGCCGTGGGTCGTGTGTTTGCACGAAATCTTCAAACACATAGCCTGACACGGGCTGATTATTCACATCGAGGCCGTTGACCGGCACCCAGCGGCTACCGTCGATTGCTGTGATCGCGTTACCGGTTTTTTGGACAAACGTACCGTGCCGGAAGACACTGGTTTGCGCGCCAACGGGCGCGTCGCGTACCGTCAGTCCGCGCTCAGGCACAACCACCAGTGTTTCTCGGGGCGAGCGCGTTTGTGCGGGTGGTTGCGCTTGAGGCACGTCGTCAACCACGGTTACGTCATCGATGCCGGCTTCTACAATGAGCGTGGCTTCGATGTCATTGCCCTCTAGGGCCTTGATCCTGACGCCGCCCTGGACGTCAAATCCCGTGCGGCGCACCTGGTGGGTTTCTGTCGTGAGTGTGGCGCCGACGGCGTCTGCGGCTGCTTGGGCATCACCATTGGCAAGGTGTGACATCGCGGTAGCGGCCTGCCTCGGGTCAGTGATCTCAAACTGCGTGCGAGTGCGTTGCCGATCGCCGCGAGAGAGGTCCAACAAACCTTGGGTACGGTGCTGCGTTGTTGCTGTGATTGAGAAACGATCCGGCATACCGAAGGCGTCTTGCGTCACCAAGTCGTACTCGGGGATCGGGCGATCGGTGAGGGCACTGTGGGTGACCTCGTCCGTGGGCAGCGCATAGTGTGCGCTGACCTCAAGCCGTGCCAGACCTGCTTCAATGCGGTTTTGCGCGAGCACGGCGGCGTCGAATTGGTTGGTCGGCAGTGCGTCAATGGCAACCTTCTCTTTGGCTGAGAGACGCACGTCGCCGGCGGCGGTATACACCAGCTGGCCGGGTTCGGTGGCCGTCGGCAACTCGACGTGGCGAGTCACTTGCATGCGCGGGTCAACACGCAGCTCGGCTTGTGCCTGAAACGGTTGGAACAGCTGAGGCGCCTGGATTTCCAGTGCAGCGCGTGCGCGGGAGCCCAGTGTGGTTTCATAGGCGGTGATATTGTTTTGAAGAAATTCCAGATCCGCAGGCGTTGGACCGGCCATGGTAAGCGCCTTGTCTCCGGGGGCGCCACTGGTCATGAGTGGGTTGGCGACCGGATTGACGCCGCCTGACAGCCCAGGTGTGGCGTCTGAGATGGCATCGGCGACCACCAGGCCTTGCACAATTTCTGTGGCGCGCACGGCGTCTTGGCGCGTGGCGAAGGTCATCTCAACGCGGTCAGCCGTTTGCAGGCCTTGCTCGAGTTTAACCGGCGCATAGGGCAGTGACACGTTTGCAGTGACGGCGGCGAGTGATTGCTTCTCCAGGCTGACGGTATAGCGCGTCTGTGGTCCGGTGCCTTGTTGTTGCACGGTGATCTCGGCACCGAGCTGACCTTTCACGCCGACCTGAATATTGCCCTTCACCTCGGCGACAGCGCGCAGGGTGACGGTGTCTCCCGGGCTGTTCAGTTGCGCGATCGCCTGTTCCGGTGCGGTCAAGGCGGTGAGACCGTCTTGTACGGGTGCGGCGGTCTTTAATGCGGCGTCCCGTGCGATCTGCTCAGCAGTCGGGGCCGATGTGTCTTGCGGTGCCGGTGCCGTTGTGCTCTCGGGGTCAAGGCTGTCATCGGGCTCGTCAAGCGAGTGACTCGTCGCGGCATCGGGTCCGACCTCGGGCGCGGCGCTGCCGCTGTCGGCATCTGCAGACGCAGCAGGGGTATCGGTTGCGCTGTCTCGACCGGCGTTGTCGTCATCACTGCGCGATGCGTTGTCGCGATCAGACGTGTTGTCATCGTCTTTCATCGCAGCATCGAAGGAACGCTCTGACGAAGCGGAGGCAGTACCTCGATCGTCTGTGGATGTGCTGGATTCTGCGCCACGATCAGAGGGGGACGCGCTTGATGTGCTGTCTGTCTTGCTCATGGGTTACCGCTTGAGGTCAAATCAAATTGCGGGCACGATAGCACAGCGAAAACAGGCGCCCTATATAACGTCCGACCTATAACTTTCGTGTGTATTCCTTGCGTGCGCGAAAGACCCACGCTGAAACCAAACACGCGTTGATGCGTTAGTGGTGGTAGTGCAAAAACGCTCGGGCGGTCAGGCAGCGCTGAGCGCGATCTATAACTTTCGATAGTGGCCATCCGCCCAATTGAGCGCATAGCAGTGGTTGGCATACTATCGCTTGCACGAATGTCTTGTGGCCCCAGGCGGTAGTGGGGGAGATCGAGTGACGATGATTTGGAGCACATACGATGAATGATGTAACACGAACGATGATGGGCCCCGACCTGCAAGTGCAGCAGGCGCAAACAGACGCTCAAGAACCGACGGCTGAACAGATTGAGGCCTTCCAGTCGGCGATGGGCATGTCGGTGGTTTCACGGGGTTCGAGTGTCATGGCCGGGATGAAATCTGCATTCACGATCGCCAACGAAGAGGAGCCCAGTCCCTTCGTTGATTCCGACACGGCTATTTGGATTAAAGAGCAAGAAGCTGAGCAAGAGGCAGAGCGCGTCAGCGAGGAGTAACGCAAAGAGGCGGGCTGGCAGTGTTCGGCAAACGTTGATGACGTTGAAGGCGTCCGGAGCACAGGGCAATGGCAGACAACGACAGTGGCGGCGTCGTCGGTGCGTTCGGTGGTGAGTGGTTTGGTGGTACTGCTTACGACGCCGTTGCCAATGAGTCCATGTAACCGGGCCTGTTATGTCAATTTGGGATTGGTCGCCTGACCAGATCGTCGGCGGTTGGGAAGGGCGTTATCCAAAACGCAGTGCCTATGACAAGCTGCTGCAAACAGTAGGTCCGATACGGCGTAACAAAGCGAAAAACCTCCGGCGCGCTTTGGCTGATCTGGCGGCTACTGAGCCCCGCTTACTGGCGGCCAAGGCGCAATGGCTGCAGCCCGATGCAAACCTGCATGCCTATGTGCCTTATGTGCCGGTCAAGGACATTGATCTGCGCAAGGTCGATGGGGTGGCCGTGCAGGCGGAGTTTGCGCACCGCATGGCGCAATTGCCTGATCGTTTGGCGGCACTCGGCACACTGGTGTCACCGTGGGGGATTGCCCTGGACAATACCTCCACGTCATTGCGGGCACTGGCGCTTTGGTTTTGCCAGTATTTGCGCCTCTTTGATGAGGCTGCGTTCTTACGGCATGTCGCTCAATCAGATGCCGAAAACCCCTATTATCATCGTGCGCCCACGTCGTGGTATTCCATTGGCACCGATATCGCCCTGTATATGGGGCAAATGCTGGTCGAGGAAGTGACTCAGGCTGAGTGGGGCATTAGCCAGCACAATCCGGCGGTACACGAATTTTATCACCGCCCCGCCGTGCAGTGCCCATCAGACCCGTTGCTGAGCGTGGATTTTGAGGTGGATGTCTGGGCGTTAATGGCGCTGCTGCATGACCATCATCTGCCGGCGAGTTTTGTTGATGCCTTCCATCACGCTTACCGTCGTGCCCGCAAGGACTGCCAGGCGCCGACGCCGGTCCCGGCGTAGAGGCAAACGACCACCGGCCGCGATCTCCATCCCGGTTCGCGATTTTACCTGCGAAACTTGACAAGCCCCCTCGGCATCAGGCAGTTTTGCCTCCGCCGCATAGGGGCGCGAGGATATTTTGCGTCTTTGGCGGTGCCGGGATAGCCGGCTTGCCCGATACACGCCTTATCAGGGCCTTATGCATTGGTTTTACGTTCCAATTCGCAGTAGAGGATATTCATGTCAAACGCAAATCAACCCGTTGTGGTGTGTGCGATGTACAAATTCGTCACGCTCCACAATTACCCGTCCCTGCGCAAGCCGCTGCTCAAAGCAATGGAAGCCGCGAACATTCGCGGGACGCTCTTGCTCGCTAAAGAGGGCATCAACGGCACGGTTGCGGGTTCCCGCAGCGCGATCGACGCCTTGCTCGCGTGGTTTGAGCAAGACGAACGCCTGGCGGGCATTGACCACAAAGAATCGTATGTCGAGACGATGCCGTTTTATCGCACCAAGGTGAAACTGAAAAAAGAGATCGTCACCATGGGTGTGGAGGGGATCGACCCCAAACACGTGGTCGGTACCTATGTGAAACCCAAAGACTGGAATGCGCTGATTAGTGATCCCGACGTCATCCTGATTGATACGCGCAACGACTATGAGTACCAGATTGGTACCTTCAGTGGCGCGGTCAATCCAAACACGCAAACGTTCCGCCAGTTCCCCGGTTACGTGAAAGACAACCTCGATGCCAAGACGCACAAAAAGGTGGCGATGTTTTGCACCGGCGGTATTCGTTGTGAAAAGTCGACGGCCTATCTCAAGACCCAGGGTTTTGAGGAGGTCTACCACCTTGAGGGTGGCATTCTCAAGTACCTGGAAGAGGTGCCTGAGGCGGAGTCGCTGTGGCAAGGCGAGTGTTTTGTGTTTGATAACCGCGTTGCGGTGAATCACCAGCTCGAAAAAGGGCAGTATGACCAGTGCCATGCCTGCCGTTATCCGATCACCGAGGAAGAAAAGCAATCCGACGCCTATATTGAAGGCGTGCAGTGCTCGCACTGCGTGGATACCTACTCCGAGGCACATCGCCAGCGGTTCAAGCAACGGCAACTGCAAATGAAGTTGTCAGAGGCGCGTGGTGATTGCCACATCGGCAGCGATGTGAAATCGGCCATGGTTCGCAATAAGCAGCAGAAGCAGGCGGCGCGGGAAGCACAGCGGCAACGGAATCTGGCCGGCTAGCAAAGTCAGTGGGCTACGGCCTCCTCACTGGCTGTTGTCACGGGCGTCATCCGCATCGCAGGATGGCGCTCACCCCAATCATTTAACTCACTCCAGGCTCACCGCAGAAACCCTGCCGTCGTTCACGACAGCATCTTATCCCGCCCAAACAATCGTAAGGCGATGCCCAGGAGTATCAGCGATACCACGGTCGTTGATAGGGCGCCGGGTAGCATGGCGAGCACAGGGTGTGTTGAATCCATCATGATGCGATCGAGCAGAAAGTACTGGCTCAAGACAGGCGTTGCCAGTTGCGAGGGCGATGCCTCAATGTCAAGAAACTGAATAACCAGCAACGGCAGCATCGGCACCATCATGGCCACCCCGAGCAGCGTTTGCGCTTCCTTTGCGCTCTTGGCATAGGTGGTGATCAGTAGCATCGCGCTCGCGAGCAGCAGGCAGAGCGGCCAGAACAAGATCATCAGCTTGGTGTAGGTCGTCAGGTTGGACACATCCCCAAAACCAAAAATGTGTTCAGGCATGAACGCCATCATCGCCGCAGACATCAATAAGGCGGCCGCATACGAGACGGTGCAGAACGTGAGGATCGCGAGAAATTTCCCGAGTAAAATCTGGCTGCGGGAAATGGCGAGACTGAGTAGCGGTTCGATGGAGTTTCGCTCGCGTTCTCCTGCCACGACATCCACGGCAAGGTAGAAGCCACCCATGGTGCAGCTGAACGTAATGACGAAGGCGAGCATGCTCGCGAGCATACTGGAGCCGAAGTTCTCGTCAGACAGATCACTCAGCGTCACGTCCAGCGGCATGAGCATGCCCTGATCCAGGCCGCGTGCCAGCATGCGTTGCATAGCAATCTTTTGATTGTAGGCGTGCAACACATGCTCCAGGTGGCGCGAGTGACTTTGCGAATCGGATGTCTCACTTAAATAATGCAAAGTCACCCTGGCCGGGGTGCCGTTGAGTAGCGCGTCGCCATAGTCGTCACTGATTTCCAGCACCAGGTCATACGCGTGTGTTTCGACCTGATGCGCGTAATCCGCCCCAGCGTGTTTAATGTTGAAGTTTTCGGATGTCAGATAGTTGAGTAGGTTAGGTGCAAGCTGCGCACCCACGACATACAGGTCACGTCCGCTCTCATACGATGACGTTTGCTTATTGATCTGGAAGATCATGGGGCCAAACACCATGCATGGTAAAAACAGCGTGCCGTAAATCAGTGAATAGAAGAGAGAGCGCCTGTCTCGGATGTTATCCAGTAGCTCTTTCGCGAGCACAACGAGAATGGCGCTGAGTGGATGGATCACTGGGGTTCCTCCAAGGATTCGCCGATGGCCACAACAAACGCGTTTTCAAAGTTGTCCTGCCCGGTTGTTTGATGGATCCCGGAGATGGTGTCGTCAATCACCACTTGGCCGCGATGAATGATGGCGACTTTGTCGCACATGGCGGTCACTTCCTGCATGATATGACTTGAAATCAGAATGCAGTGCCCCTGGTCGCGCAGGCGCATCAGCAATCGCCGAAGACTGCGTGTCGCCATCACATCCAAACCGTTAGAGGGTTCGTCCAGAATCAGGTTTTTGGGTTTGTGCACGAGGGCGCGAGACAGCGCGACTTTGGTTTTCTGGCCTTGCGAGAACCCCTCCGTACGACGCTCGGCAAACGCCTGCATACCCAGCAAATCGATCAATTCTTGTGTGCGCTGCCTTGCCAAAGCCTTGTCCAGACCACTGAGTCTGGCGAAGTATTCGATGTTTTCGCGCGCCGTCAGCCTGGGATAAATACCGGGATTGTGGGGCATAAATCCGAGCCGTGTCTTGATCGCCTCGCCGGAGGTCGAGAGCATCAATTCGTCCACTGCCACGTCACCACTGTCTGGCGTGAGCAAGCCTGCGATGACCCTGAGGGTGGTCGATTTACCGGCGCCGTTGGCGCCCAGCAACCCCGTGATTTGACCATCGATAGCCGTAAAACTCACGTCGTTGACGGCAGGTATTCTTTCTTTGCGACGGCCTTTTTTTAAAAAGGATCTGCTGATGGCGGTCACCTTGATCATACAGCGTGTGTCTTCCTAGGGAGCGGTGCCGTTCAGATTGACGAAGACGGGCTCCTGACGCATGCGCGATAGACAAGCACTGTCCAACTTGGCGCTATCCGGCTCGGTGATGAAATCGCTGATCAACCGAGCCGCACACGGATGCCCGGCAACCGAGTGCCCCCGACCCGGTAATACAAAATGCGTCGCACGCGGCAAGTTCTTTTTGAGTCGTTCCGCATACGCAGGCGGTGTGATCGGATCGTTTTCGCCGGTCAGCATGAGGGTTGGCAGGTCGGCGTGCAGGGCGTGGTGAAAATTCTCGGGGATGTCACCATGGGGCCACACCTCGCACATGACGTCGAGACTCCTGAGGAACTCGTCGCCCAAGTACGTGTTGCTGTTTTGTGCCTGGATAGCGTTGGGGATATCGCCAAAGCGCGGGTATTCCTCACTGCACAACACGGCGTTATGAGCGCCGAAATAGAGCAATTCATCCGCCAGTTCGCTGACTGATTGGGCCGCCCTCGCCAGTGCAGGGTATTTGCCGTCTACTGCAGCTTCGTAAAGCAACACCGGTAACAAGGCGGCGGTCTCGGGTGTGTAAAGATAGAGTCTGATCAGACCCAGCACCTGACTGTGCGTCAATGCAGACTGTTCAGTATGCCCTGTACTGAAGTCCTCGACAGCGGCATGAATGGG
>DOIU01000226.1:0-3494 GCA_003511825.1 Gammaproteobacteria bacterium
AACGCCCGTACAGATCACCACTGCTCTCCAGGGGAGTGGGTAGATTGATCACATTGGCATCATCGCTGTAGCTGCGTACCTTGAAGAAATACGTCGTCTGCGCTCTGAGTCCCTCGATGAGTGCGTTGCTGGTGGATTTCAACGCCACCGATTTGACCAAACCGTAGGGGCCGTCGGCGTTGCTGGCGGCATAGATGTTATAGCCACCGCTGGTCTGCGGCGTGGTGTCAATGGCCGTCCAGTGCAAACGCACGGCGGTTTCGCCGACATCCGCCTGGATCGGGTTCGCGTCTAGAGTTTGGGTGTCCAAATAGCTCGTGGACGCCGTGTTATAGAGGCGTTGGTCGATATAGGTATTCAGCGTCGCGTCGTTGCTGTGCAGCGCATTCCAATCGAGATTCAGAAACTCCAGAGACCGCAGATTGGTCAGTGACGCGGGGATTTCACCCGTTAAGGCATTGTTATAGAGGCGCAGATCAGCCAGTACCCGGAGTGAGCCAAAGCTGTTAGGTATCGGGCCGGTGAGCTGGTTGTTGTACAGGCGCAGTTCGCGCAATTTGTCCAGTAAGCCCAGTCCTTCGGGGATTTGCCCTGAGAGGAAGTTGTCGTCCAGATACAAGATTTCGAGCTGTGCGAGTTGGGCGAGTTCGACAGGGATATTGCCCACCAATGACGCGTCGGTGATGTACAGCTCGCGCAACTCCGCCAAGGCACCCATTTCCGCTGGAATTGTTGAGCTACCGAGCTTGGACAGCGTTAAATCCAGCACGCGCAGCTGGGTAAAGCTTTGGATGCTGTTGGGGATAGAGCCCACCGCGTTGTTGTTAAAAAAGTCTATTTCAATGACGTGCGTGCCGGTGGCATCACAGACGATACCGTGCCAGTCCAGGCAGGGCGTGTCGGACGTCTTCCAACCGCTGTTGTTGGTCCATCCATCGCCGTTCAGTGCGGTGTACAGCTCGTCCAGTGCGGTGCGTTCGGTGGGGGCGAGGGCGGCGTGTGTGGCCGTTCCGAGGGTCAGCAAGCAGGCTCCAATGATGCCGTGGCTGAGCCGTGAAATTGTCGTGCTCCTTAAAGGAAAAGTCATACCAGGTACTCCAAGTCGGCGGTTCCGTGGATTAGCGAGCGCGCAGATTGCCATGGCGCACGCCTCAAATGAATCGCCGCCAAATATAGGGACTTCGCGCGAGCCGATCTATAGCTTGGGGGCATTTTCTTGAGCGAGTTTACGTTTTCGGTGGGGTGTACCCATCGGTTGTGACGCGCCGATCATTAGGGCTGCTCGCTGAGCCAGGTGCTGATCAAATGACGGGCGATAGAGTCGCGACGCGGCAGCCACAGCGGGCGACTTTCATCCCCCCAATCGCCCGCTTGGCGGACGTCGTCGGCCCGAAACCAGCGTGCATCCACCAGCTCGTCGGGGTCACATGAGATCTCGGTCGTAGCGGCTGTGGCAAAAAAACCGAGCATGATTTGTGAGGGGAAAGGCCAGGGCTGCGACCCCTGGTACTGTGCGCTCTTAAGTGTGATACCGCTCTCCTCATACACCTCCCGACCGACCGCTTCCTCCAGGCTTTCACCGGGATCTACAAAGCCGGCTAGCGTGGTGTAGACGCGACTGGGTAAGCGGTGATGGCTGGCGAGCAAGCACAGGGATTCGCCCGTGGCGGGGTCCGTGCGGGTCACGAGGACGATAATGGCCGGATCAACGCGCGGAAAATGCGCCTTGCCGCAAGATTTGTCCACGCACACGCGCATATGACCGCCGTTTTCACTGACAGTGGGCTGGCCGCAGCGACCGCAATACCGATGGTTTTCATGCCAGTGCATCAAGGCCTTGCCGAAACCCAGCATGGCACTGTGCGCCGGCTGTAGGGTGTGGACAGCATGGCGTAGGTCGGCGAGTTGGGCGTCTGCGCCCGTCAAGACGTCTTGTGCGTCGTCCAGGTGCGAAAAGTCTGCCGCAAACACCGCCTGCTGGGTGTCCTGCCCAAGGAAAACCGTCTCCTGGGCTTGTGCGAGCAGTGTTTCATCACGGGTATTGTGCAGAAACAGGGGGGCTTGCTCACCCAGATCGCTGCCCGTCAGGACGGCGATATGCCAGCGCCAATACACCAACGTGCGCGCATCGGCCGCCTGGCGACGGGATTGCAGCCACTCGAGACTTTTTCGGTGGCTACTCGCACGGTCGAGGCCGACGCCGATGTAACTGAATTCAGGCGTGTTGAGCAGGTGCATACGCAGATAGGGTCCAGGTCATCATCAGGGGGCAGATCTGCCCGCGATGAGGTTTGGGCTTGAAAAACCAGTTCTCATTCAGTGTAGCAGTCGAGGCCGTCATGAGGGGGGGACTTGCCGACGCCTGTCTAAAAAAACGGCAAGCAAACCCCTGATAACACCCTCTGATTGACAGGAGTTGCAAATCACACAGGAAAAATCAGTATAATTCGCGTTTACCGACAGTTAGCGCAAGGCGATGACGCGTAGAGTATTCATAAAAACACACGGTTGTCAGATGAACGAGTACGACTCAGCAAAGATGCTGGATGTGCTCAATGAAGACGGCGGTGCGGAACTGACAAGCGACCCTGATCAAGCGGACATCCTGCTCCTCAATACCTGCTCGATTCGCGAAAAGGCACAGGAGAAGGTCTTCTCAGAGCTGGGACGTTGGAAAAAGATCAAGGATGCCGGCAAGGATATCGTGATCGGTGTTGCCGGCTGTGTGGCGAGCCAAGAGGGTGAAGCCATTCAGGAGCGGGCGCCGCACGTGGATCTCGTCTTTGGGCCGCAAACCCTGCATCGCTTGCCGGAGTTGTTGCGCCAGAGCCGTGACGAACGACGCTCCGTGGTGGATATTTCCTTTCCGGAGATTGAGAAATTTGACAACCTGCCTGAACCCCGCTCAGACGGCCCCACGGCGTTTGTCTCGATCATGGAAGGTTGCAGCAAGTACTGTACGTTCTGCGTCGTGCCTTACACGCGTGGCGAGGAAGTCAGTCGCCCGTTTGACGATGTCTTGTGTGAAGTCGCGGCCTTGGCGGAGCAGGGCGTGCGCGAGATTCATCTGCTCGGGCAGAACGTCAATGCCTATCGCGGCTTGATGCATGATGGCGATCTCGCGGATTTGTCGTTGCTGATCCACTATGTAGCAGCGATTGACGGCGTAGATCGCATTCGCTTCACGACGTCCCACCCGGTCGAGTTCAGTGATGCGCTTATCCAGACCTATGCCGAGGTGCCGGAGCTGGTTAGCTTTCTGCATTTGCCGGTGCAGAGTGGGGCTGACCGTGTGCTCGCCGCCATGAAGCGCGGCCACACGGCGCTGGAATACAAATCTAAAATCCGCCGCTTGCGCAAGGCGCGCCCAGATATCACAATTTCTTCAGACTTTATCATCGGCTTCCCAGGTGAAACCGACTATGATTTTGAGCAAACCATGCGCTTGATTGAGACGGTCGGGTTTGATCAGTCCTTCAGCTTTATCTACAGCG
>DOIU01000226.1:3831-4513 GCA_003511825.1 Gammaproteobacteria bacterium
ACGATGACACGCCGATGGCCGTCAAAAAAGAGCGCCTGGCGCATTTGCAGGCCACGATTAACGGGCAGGCCCGAGCGATCAGCGAGGCGATGGTGGGCTCCGTGCAAAAAGTCCTGGTCGAGCGAAAATCACGTAAGCGCGACCAGGAAATGGCGGGTCGCACGGAGAACAATCGCGTGGTGAACTTTGAAGGTGATACGTCGCTGGTGGGTGAATTCGTTGCGCTCGAAATCACCGAAGCCATGCCGAATTCGTTGCGGGGAAAATTGCTTGAAGCCTAGCCTGAAGCCATTTGGCAGACGCATGCTATTGGACTGCGCGTGACGTCACTGGATTTCCGTCTGCAACCTGCAGATAACGAGCGCCTGGCCAATTTGTGTGGCCCGTTCAACGCCCATCTCAAGCAGATCGAGTCACGTCTGGGTGTCACGCTGAGTCAGCGTGGCGACCAGTTTACGGTCGAGGGCGCGCCCGAAGCGGTTGCAAGAGCGCAGAAAGTTGTTGAGAATCTGTATCATGAAACGGAAGACCAGGCATTGTCTCCCGAGCTGGTGCATTTGCAATTGCAGCAGTCGGCGCTGGAACTCATGAGCGAATCCGACCCTAAACCGGCAACAGAAATTGTCACGCGCAAGTCCACGATTCAGTGTCGTGGGCAGCACCAGGTGGACTACGTGGGTAC
>DOIU01000101.1 GCA_003511825.1 Gammaproteobacteria bacterium
TTCATATTTATAAGGTGTACTCAGCGCACGATTGCGTAGGGGTATCTTAACGGCCTAGAAACCGGAATCAACCCGATTGAAGTCTAAAGCGATCTCTCACCGCTGCCGACAAAATGCTAAGACGTTCACAATTGCAGCATGCGCGACGGTGATGCCGTATTCGCCTTGAATCATCGCCTTTTCTACCAGACACCAGGTTAGATCTATGGATATAGCTCAGCTTTTGACTTTCGGCGTTAAAAACGGCGCCTCGGATTTGCATCTTTCGGCAGGACTTCCCCCCATGATTCGCGTGGATGGGGACGTCAAGCGCATTAACATTCCAGACCTGGATAAGGCTCAGGTCCAGTCCATGATATATGACATCATGAACGACAAGCAGCGCAAGGAGTTTGAAGAACGCCTGGAGACTGACTTTTCGTTTGAAATTCCGGAAGTTGCGCGTTTTCGTGTCAATGCATTTAATCAAAACCGCGGCACGGGTGCGGTGTTTCGAACCATCCCGACCAAAATACTCACGCTTGAAGAACTGAGCGCGCCCAAAATCTTTGAGGAAATATCCTCGTTCCCGCGTGGCATCGTATTGGTTACCGGCCCGACCGGTTCGGGTAAGTCGACGACGCTTGCGGCAATGATGAACTACAAGAATGAAACCGAGCAAGGGCATATCCTCACCATTGAAGACCCGATTGAATTTGTGCATGAGAGTAAAAAGTGCCTGATGAATCAACGCGAGGTGCACCGCGATACGCTCGGCTTCAGCGAAGCGCTGCGTTCTGCTTTGCGTGAAGACCCCGACGTGATCCTCGTGGGTGAGATGCGTGACCAGGAAACCATCAGCCTAGCGCTGACAGCTGCTGAAACGGGGCACTTGGTTTTTGGCACACTGCATACCAGTTCGGCGGCAAAAACCATTGACCGTATCATCGATGTGTTTCCTGCCGGTGAAAAACCCATGGTGCGCTCCATGTTGTCAGAATCACTGCGCGCAGTAATTTCCCAAACACTCATGAAAAAGCAGGGCGGTGGCCGTGTCGCTGCGCACGAGATCATGGTGGGTACACCCGCGATTCGTAACTTGATTCGTGAAGACAAGGTGGCACAAATGTACTCTGCTATCCAGACGGGGCAAGCGCATGGCATGCAGACACTGGATCAAAACCTTAAGCAGCTCGTGAGTCGTGGTGTGGTTAGCTTGGAAGAAGCACGTAAGAAAGCTGCCAATCCGGACGCGCTCTAACACCCACTACCACGCAGAATGAGGCATTGACGACTATGTCGAACGCAGCCAGTCGAAAATTTATGGAAGAGCTGTTGGTCTCCCTGAAGAAAAAAGGGGGATCGGATTTATTCATTGTTGCCGGTGCGTCGCCGTCTATGCGCATCCATGGCAAAGTGGTGCCCGTTGTAGATAAGAAACTCACCCCAGGGAAAACCCGTGCGTTGGTCCTGTGTATTATGGATGAGGGTGAGCAGGAAGAGTATCTCAAGACGAAAGAATGCAACTTCGCCATTGCACTGGAAGATATCGCGCGATACCGCGTCAACGCCTTTGTTCAGCGTGGCAGTAGCGGGATGGTTATTCGTATCATCGCGAACGAGATCCCGTCCTTTGATGACCTCAAATTGCCCGCCATCTTGCAGCAAGTCGCCTTGACTAAGCGTGGGCTCGTTATTTTTGTCGGTGGCACCGGATCGGGTAAGTCGACCAGTCTTGCGTCACTGATTGACTATCGCAATGAAAACAGTCGGGGACACATCATTACTATTGAGGACCCGGTTGAATACGTACACCAGCACAAGGGGTGTATCGTTACCCAGCGTGAAGTGGGTACAGATACAGACAACTTTGAAATTGCGCTGAAAAACACGTTGCGACAGGCGCCTGACGTGATCCTGATCGGTGAGATCCGTGACCGCGAAACCATGGATCACGCTATTGCGTTTGCCGAGACAGGACATTTGTGTTTGGCAACCCTGCACGCTAACAATACAAACCAGGCGCTTGATCGGATCATCAACTTCTTCCCCGAAGAACGGCATAAACAGCTGTTGCTGGATTTGTCATTAAACCTCAAGTCTGTCATTTCACAACGGCTGTTGCCGACACCGAACGGTAAGGGCCGTCGTGCAGCTGTCGAAATTTTGCTCAATACCCCGCTCATGTCGGACCTCATTCAGAAGGGTGATGTGCATGAAATGAAGGAGTTGATCGGCAAATCTACCGAGCAAGGCATGCAGACGTTTGATCAGTCCTTGTTTGATTTGATTGAAGACCACGCGATCACGATTGAAGAAGCAATGCGTAACGCGGATTCAGTGAACGACCTTCGCCTGCGTATCAAACTGCACGGCGGGCGTTCTGCAGAAGTGGACGACGCTCTGTCAGAGGGCATGTCGATTGATGAGTCCGATGAGGACGAACCTCAGATGATCGCTCGCCGATAAAGCGGACGATCACGAGCGACGATTACCCTTCGACTTGTGACAGCGGGTAGTGTTGCCCGCTGACAAACGCATGCTTCACCACGCCCTTGAGCGGCGAGCCTTCATAGGGGCTGTTGTGTCCTTTACTGCGAAAGGCGTGCGGGTCGCAGGTAAAGTTGTCTGTAGGGTCAAGCAATACCACATCCGCGACAGCGCCTGGCGTGAGAGTGCCGCCGTCGAGTCCCATCAGTTGCGCCGGCCCTGCGCTGGCCAGTCGAATCACGTCGCTGACGCTCAGTGGCGTCTCATCCACCAACCGTAAGAGCAAGGGTAGAAAGGTATCCAAGCCGGAGATGCCGGGCTCAGACGCCGGGAAGGGTGCGAGTTTGGCATCCGGGTCGTGCGGGGCATGGTCGGTGCAAATGGCGTCCAGCGTGCCGTCTGAGAGGGCGTCACGCAATGCCTGTCGATCCTCCGCTGAACGCAGTGGTGGTTGGGTATGGCACAAGCTGTTAAAGCCCGTGACGTTTTTGTCGGTCAAGAACAAGTGGTTGATACTGGTATCGGCTGTGATATTCAGCCCTTGTGCTTTAGCGTCACGAATCAATGCCAACCCGCGTGCCGATGTGATGCGTGAAAAGTGGATGGCCGCGCCCGTTTGCCAAGCCAATTCAAGAATCATGCTCAGCGCGACGGTTTCGGCGACCACGGGCACACCCACCAGTCCCATACGGGTTGAGGTCAGCCCTTCATGCATGACGCCGTTGCCGGCGAGCGAGGCGTCCTGCGCCAACATGCTGAGTTTGATATCAAACGTTGCGGCGTATTCCATGATTGAACGCAGTGTGCTGACACTGGCGAGGGCGCAATCTGCCTGACTGGCAGCGACGCAGCCGGCATCGCGTAGCGTTGCCAACTCACTGATTTGTTGGCCGTCGAGGTGCTGGGTCATGGCCGCGAGCGGGACGACACGGGCAAATCCGGCGTCGTCGTTGCGGCGGTGGATCAGTTCCACTGTTGCGGTTTCATCAATCACAGGATCGGTATCGGGCGAGCAGATCAGGGTGGTGATGCCGCCATGCAGTGCGGCGAGTGTTTCGCTGGCGATGGTGGCCTTTTTTTCCTGTCCGGGTTCGCGCAGGCGAGCATACAGGTCGATCAAGCCGGGTATGGCGACCAGACCTGTGGCGTCAAGGGTGTACTCCGCTTCCATGCCCTCTGCGAACGGCTGGAGCTTGCCGTGCGCGATGTAGAGATCACCCTGCGCGTCGATGTTGTTGGCGGGATCAATGATGTGCGCATGCCTGATCAGAAAAGTGCTCATGAGTGGCTGGACCTGGCTGAAGATTGTTCGGTGGCGCTGATCGCGATGGACATCACCGCCATCCGCACGGCGATACCGAATGTCACCTGTTGCAGTATGACGGACCGATGGCCATCGGCCACGATGCCCTCGATCTCGACGCCGCGGTTGGTTGGCCCAGGATGCATAACGATCGCATCGTCGGCTGCGAGCGCGAGACGTTCTGTGGTCAAGCCATAGCGTGCATAGTATTCATCGGCGCTGGGCAACAGCGCGCCGCGCATACGTTCCTTTTGCAGACGCAGCATAATAATCACATCGACGCCATCCAGTGCCGCATCAAAGTCATGAAAGACTTCCACGCCGAATGATGCCATCTCGGCGGGCAATAGGGTTTTCGGGCTGACCAGGCGTATCTCGCGTGCGCCGAGTGTGGAGAGCGCGTGGACCTGCGAACGCGCCACGCGCGAGTGACTGATGTCGCCGACAATGGCAATGCGCAGTTTTTCAAAGTCGCCTTTGAAGTGTCGGATAGTGAACATGTCCAGCATCGCTTGCGTGGGGTGCGAGTGCCTGCCGTCGCCAGCGTTGATGATGTTCACGTGGGGGGCGACGTTCTCTGCAATAAAGTGCGCCGCGCCTGAATCTTGATGCCGTACAACGAACATATCGCATTGCATGGCTTCGAGGTTGCGCAGGGTGTCAAGCAAGGTTTCGCCTTTGCTGGTGGACGAGGTATTCATATTAATATTGAGGACGTCCGCCGACAGACGCTTTGCGGCAAGCTCAAAGGTCGTGCGGGTGCGGGTGGATGTTTCAAAAAACAAGTTCGCGACGGTTTTGCCGCGTAACAGCGGCACTTTCTTGATGGCCTTATCATTGACCCCGGCAAAACCGGCGGCAGTGTCGAGGATTTGGTTAATAATCTCTCGCGATAATCCCTCGATGCTGAGAAAGTGTTTCAGTCGTCCGTGCTCATCGAGCTGGATGTTAGCGGGTTTGTTGATCACCGCGCGCCCTCCGTGTCGGGCTTGGCGGTAACGAGCAGGCTCATATCAGGTTGCTGCAATTTGATGTACTCACAGGCTTGTAAATCCATATTGCGCCCGATGACGTCGGCACGTATAGGCAATTCGTGGCCTTTGCGTTCTATCAGGGCGGCGAGGATGATTTTGCGTGGGCGGCCAAAATCAAACAACTCGTTCATGGCGGCGCGAATGGTGCGGCCACTGTAGATCACGTCATCGACAAGAATAACGACTTGGTCTTCTACCGCGTTCGGCAACTGCGAGGCACCGACGGTCGGATGCAGGCCAATGCGGCTGAAATCGTCCCGGTAAAAGGAAATGTTTAACTCGCCCAAGGGGTTATCGAGTTGCAATTCTTGATGCAGCTCTTTTGCAACTTTGACGCCTCCCGTGTGGATCCCGACCATAACGCTGTTGGCCAAGGCGTCGCCCAGATGCGAGCGCAGTTGCTGCGCCATCTCCTTAATCCAGCCGTGAACCGTGTCACTGTCAATCGTTTTCATGAGATGTCCTGAACCAGGTTTCCAGAATCAAAGCCGCTGCAATGGTGTCAAGGTCAGCTTTGCTCGTTGTGCGTCGTTTTGATCGTGCGCGGTTGTCGCGAACCAGTGATGCCGCCATGCGCGTCGTCATCCGTTCGTCGCAGCCGAACGCGGGGAGATTGTACCTTTTTTTTAACCGCTTCAGAAACCCGTTGGCGTGGGCCGTGAGCGCTTGCGCGGAGCCGTCCATATGGACGGGCAAGCCGACGACCACCGCGACCGGCTGCCAAGTGCTGATATGCTTGTCTAATACTTGCCAATCGGGCGTGCCGCTGTGGTTGCGGATAACGGCCAAGGGGCTGCAAATGCCGGTTTCGGAGTCGCCACTGGCAACACCAATGTACTTCTCGCCGTAGTCGAAACCGAAATACAAGCCAGAGGGTTTTCCTGCGTTCATACCAGGGAGAACAATGATGAGTGCGTGTATGGCCGCGCCGGGTGTGGATCAGGCATGGCCGGTGTCAGTGGATATGTTGTTCAGATCAATGCCGAGCAGTGCTGCGGCTTTTTGCAGGCGCAGTTCCACAGCGGTGGCAAACATGATCTCCGGGTCGGCCGAGCAGGTCAGCCATGCGTTAGCGCTGAGTTCTTCTTCAAGTTGGCCGGGGCTCCAGCCCGCATGACCGAGCGTGACCAAGTAATGGCTCGGGCCTTTGCCGGTGGCGATATCCTCGAGGATGTCGCGTGAACTACTGATGCACAAGCCATGGCCAAAGCGGTGGGTGCCGCTCCAGTTCTGCCCCTCCTCTTCATTATGGAGAACCAGGCCGTGCGTGGGGTCAACGGGGCCGCCTTCGTAAACTGTGCGGTGGCGGACTTGCGGATTGGGGACCTCAATGTCCATTTGTTCAAGCACCTCACCCAGCGACATATTCAGTGTGCGGTTGACAATGAGGCCAAGTGCACCGCGTTCATCGTGGTCACAAATATAAATGAGTGTGTGCTCGAAGCTGGGGTCAAGCATCTGCGGCATGGACAGCAGAAAGTGATGGCTCAAATTCACGGTACAGTCCTGGATCGCTCGGCTGACAAACTGCCCGGAAATCTGTTTTCAGTGGCGGCTGGTGACCGAATGGTTTTTGTTAAACTCCCACGTCCTCGTAATGTACAGGATATCGGTTTCTTGCGCGAGTTTTCCAGGGAAGGGTGCAAATGGTGCAGACAGTGCAACGATGCGTTTGGCCGCGTCGTCAAGGAGTTGTTCACCGGAGGATCGACGCACGACGATTTCCTCAATCGTGCCATTTTTGCGGATGCCAACCACCAGAATCAACGAACCCTCAAGGTCGTTGCGTCGCGCCTCGTCGGGATAATTGAGGTTGCCCATACGCTCGACTTTTTCAACCCAGGCATGCATGTAGCGCGCAGACGTCGCCTCTTTAGTGCGTGCAGTGAGGAATGTTTTGCGCGGACGCTTGGCGAATTTCTCAAGCGACGTGTCCAACTCGGCGGTGAGGCGCGCGATCTCAAGCTGTTGATCAATGCGCATCTCGGTCACTGTTGGCTGAGGTTCAGCGACGTCTTCAACCGCTTCGGTGACGTGTTCTTTGCGGTCAGAGAAGAGTCGGGTTAACACCGGTTTGGTGTTCGCTTCTGCATTGTCGGGGGCGCCCGCTTCCAGAGGAACGGGAGCGATGCCGTCGGTGGGCAGATCTTGTGCGGAGACGAAAGGCGACGAGGGTTTGACGTAGTCGTCGGTGTCGCCGCCTCCGTCCTGGCTAATCTCGGCCAGATACTCCGCTTCATCGGGTGTCAGCTCTGAACGCTTATCCGCGAGGATGACTTCGAGCGCGGGCGGTGTTTTCGTCTCTCGCAAATCGGGTGTGAACCCGACCCCAAGAATCACAATGCCGTGCAGCGCGGTCGCCAGAAACAGCATAATGCCGAGTCTGTCGGTGTTGGGTGCGTTCACGGGCTTTAGGGCAAGGTTCATCGGAGTATGAGTTTAGCTGAAGGCGAAAAAACTGCCGGGCATCAGAGCGCGGCAGCGATGGCGTCCATCAGGTCGCCCGCAATATCCAGGCCGCAGCCAGCATCCAGCTCGCGAATGCAGGTGGG
>DOIU01000322.1 GCA_003511825.1 Gammaproteobacteria bacterium
CCCATGGCGGCATCGACATCGCAGCGTCCGGTGGCACCCCTATCTATGCGCCAGCAGACGGCGTAGTGATTGAGACAGGGGATTTTTTCTTCAGTGGCAACTGCATTTTTATCGATCACGGTCAGGGGCTGCTCACCTTTTATGCACATCTGAGCCACATTGACGTTGTCCCTGGGCAAACACTCAAGGTCGGTGAGAAGATTGGCGAGGTGGGTCAGACGGGTCGCTCCACTGGCGACCACCTGCATTGGTCAGTGGGGTTGAACCAGACCTGGGTCAACCCGGATTTGTTTCTCGACGCGCCGTAAATTTGCGGTGCGGTCGAGCTACCTACGGAATCGCGATGGTGTAAACGACGCGTGCGGAGATTTTGCGCGCACCGGCCTCAAGCCCGTCCCCATCCGGCACTTCGTAGGTATTGGTGAAGCGTACGGATTGGTCCGCTAGATTCCCTGCCCCCACAGCCGTTCCCCGATTGCCCTGGAAGACAAGCTTTTCCGTGCTGAGGCGGTTAAGGAAGCCATTGTTTAAAATGCCCGCATTGGGTGAATTGTCACTGTGAGGGTACTGCGAGGCAGCCCCATAGTTGACTGCGCCACCGGCATCGGAACCGCTCTGTTGAATCAACATCGTGCGGTAAATGTCTTGCAGGCGAGCGCCGCTTGATGAGTTCGCTTCGTCCAAGGTGGCGATGGCACGAATGGAGAACGCCGTGTTCGCCGCCACGTAAAAGCTACTGCTCAAAGGCCGCACGCTGGTCGTGATAGTCTCGCCCGGTGTGAACGCTGAAAAGGCATCGCCGGCATCCAACGCTCCGGCTTCGCCCTGATCATCCAGGGTTTGCCCAGTAACGTCGTACATGGCGGTTCGCAGCCCAGAGAAGCTATCGAGACTGCCGGTGATCACGGGTGTTACATCGCTATCAATGAGATCAATGTTGCCGGACGTCGAGGCGACGATAAAGTCATTAACGCTCGCATTACCCGCACCATCGCCCCCCCAAACAACAACCGCACCGCTCACGGCAAATCTTGGTTTATCGATCACGGCACTGGTCGCAACGAGTGGCGATAGGGTGATCAGCGCGGACAAACTCGCTGGAATGCCCCACTTCTTATAGTTTTTGTGCATGACTTTCCCATTATCACTGACTAAGGCCGGCCAGATTTGGCCGGGGCTGCCTTGATACACACAGGCTGTGTCGGCACATCTTCGCGCAATCATCCTTGGTCTGATAGCGAATGGGTCGGCTTTTTGCTGATCCGTTCGACGGTACTGTCTCGCGTACCTAAGCGACAAGCGGCGTGAATCTTCGCAAGTCATCGGCGTGACAGCACAATTGCGAAGTGCTTCAGAAAGGGGTTTTGATCGGCGTCTCATTTTTTTGAGACGCCGCAGTGGAGTGCGAGTCTGGTGGCAGGCTTATTTGTCGCCGTCTTCAATATCGATGTCTAGCTCGATATCGACTTCCTCAGCGACCTGCTCAAGGCTGATGTGTCGCACATCCTTGCCCTTGACCAGGTAAACCACATACTCACAAATGTTCTTGGCGTGATCACCGATACGCTCAAGCGCTCGCGCACACCAGGTCACGTGCAACACACTCGCAATCTCGCGCGGGTCTTCCATCATGTGGGTAATGAGGTTGCGCGATACGGATTCAAATTCATCATCAATACGCTTGTCAGACGCGATCGTTAACAACGCCATTTCCACATCCATCTTGGCAAAGCAATTCAGCGAATCGCGCAGCATCTTCAAGACATGATCACCCAAGTGTTGCAGTTGCTCGTAGTGGCGCGCGCGAATGCCCTCGTTCTCAACACGCAACGCATACTCGCCCAGTTTTTCAGCCTCATCACCGATGCGCTCAAGATCTGTGATAGTCTTGATCACCGAAATGATCAGACGCAGGTCGCTGGCCGTCGGCTGACGTCGGGCAATGATTTGCGTGCACTGCTCATCGATAGAGACTTCCAGTGCATTGATCTTGACATCGGACCGCGCCACCACGCGCGCCAGCGTGTGATCGTGCTCGATCAATGCGGAAATGCCGCTGGCGACCTGCCGTTCAACCAAGCCACCCATCTTCAGCACCTGGTTGCGCACGGCCTCCAGTTCTTCGTCAAAGCGATGCGAAATGTGATCGCCGAGATTGTTTTCGCTCATGCTCAGTTACCCTTGCTTAGCCGAAGCGGCCAGTGATGTAGTTTTCAGTGAGTTCATGCCTTGGATTGGTGAAAATGTCATTGGTTTCACCCACTTCGACCAAACGCCCCAAATGAAAATACGCTGTGCGCTGAGACACCCGCGCAGCCTGCTGCATGGAGTGCGTCACGATGGCGATGGTGAAATTCTCGCGCAATTCATCGATCAGCTCCTCAATGATCGCCGTGGCAATCGGGTCTAGCGCCGAGGCGGGCTCATCCATCAGAATCACTTCGGGGCTTACGGCAATCGTCCGCGCAATACACAAGCGCTGTTGCTGGCCACCCGACAAGCCTGTACCCGGAGAGGTCAGGCGATCTTTCACCTCTTCAAACAAACCCGCCTTCTGCAGGCTGGTGACGACGATTTCGTCAAGATCTGCCCGCGTTTGCGCCAGACCGTGCAGGCGAGGCCCATAAGCGACATTATCATAGATGGACTTCGGGAACGGATTAGGCTTCTGAAACACCATCCCCACACGGGCACGCAACAGGACTGGGTCCATTTCACGCGCGTAAATGTCTTCGTCATCCAAGGACAGCTTGCCCATCACGCGGCAGATGGGAATGGTGTCATTCATGCGATTCAGGCAACGCAGGTAAGTCGACTTACCGCAGCCCGACGGTCCGATCAGGGCGACAACCGAGTGTTTGCCAAAATCCAAGTTGACATCAAAGATCGCCTGCTTGTCGCCATAAAAGACGTTGCAATTGCGCGTGCTCATCTTCGGAGCATCGACGTGGATTTCGCCGACGGTGTCTCCGATCAGTTGTTCAATGTCTGGCTTGTCTGCCATGTTGAGTCACCCTCTACCAGCTTTTTTCAAATTTCTTGCGTAAAAAGACCGCGATAGCGTTCATGCACACCAGGAAAACCAGGAGCACGACAATCGCAGCCGACGTCTTGGCGACAAACGTTCGCTCTGGGCTGTCCGCCCACAAATAGATTTGAATCGGCAATACCGTCGCCGAGTCCGTAAAACCTTGAGGCACATCCACAATAAAGGCGACCATGCCGATCATCAGCAGCGGCGCAGTTTCACCGAGCGCCTGCGCCATACCAATGATGGTGCCGGTGAGGATACCGGGCATCGCCAAAGGCACGACATGCTGGAACACTGTCTGCATTTTAGAGGCGCCGACCCCGAGGGCCGCTTCGCGGATGGACGGCGGCACCGCCTTGATCGCCGAGCGACTGGAGATGATGATGGTAGGCAAGGTCATCAAGGCCAAGACCAATCCACCGACAACCGGTGCCGACCGCGGCATGCCGAAAAAGTTGATGAACACCGCAAGCCCGAGCAGACCGAACACGATCGAGGGAACGGCAGCCAAGTTGTTGATGTTGATCTCGACCAAGTCGATCCAGCGGTTGCGGGGCGCAAATTCTTCGAGATAGACGGCCGCCAGCACACCGATGGGAAAAGACACCAACAAGCACACCACCACAGTGAATAGTGACCCCATCGCAGCGCCGCGAATACCGGCGATTTCAGGCTCACGCGAGTCACCATTCTCAAAGAAAATCCAGTTAAAGCGCTTCTCCAAACGCCCGTCCGACTCAAGCGTTTCAAGCCAGGCAATCTGCTTGTCACTGGTGCGGGCCGTGTCTGAGCGCGATTTCAAGTACGCATCGACATCGTCATCGACCAACACCCAGGTTGGCGTGGTGGTATCCAACATTGTCGGGTCAGCCAGCAAGGCTTTTTGTACTTGAAACTCGGCTTCGTTACTGACGAGCTTGGCCAATGCCTTGCGGTCAGCGCGTTTTTTCACCTCGGGGAACAGGTCGTAGATCGCATCGCGGGTCAGCTTGCGAAAATTGCCCTTGGCGAGTTCTTCCGCCTCAGCAGTCTCACTCACCCCTAGCGTCTGCGCGGAGTAATTCACATCCAGCTTGACGTAATACAAGGTGAACGCGGGCAAGGATTTGGTGATGATGTCTGTCATCAAAATCACCAGAAACGCGAAGCCAGTGAGTACCGCCAACCGCCCCATCATCTGAAAGCGGCGTTCCTTTTTGTACCGGTTCGCCAGACTCTTTTTAATGACTTCTGTGTTATTCATATTGTTCCCGATACTTTCTCACGATATGCAACGCCACAACGTTGAGCAACAGGGTGGCGACAAACAGCATTAAGCCGAGCGCGAACGCCGCCAGCGTCTTGGCACTATCAAACTCTTGGTCGCCGGTGAGGAGCGTCACGATCTGAACCGTCACCGTCGTTACCGCTTGCAAGGGGTTAACCGTCAGGTTCGCTGCTAAACCCGCAGCCATGACCACAATCATGGTTTCACCAAT
>DOIU01000148.1 GCA_003511825.1 Gammaproteobacteria bacterium
CATGGCCGCGCTTAGAGGGTGGCAGTGGCAATACGGTGTATTTTTCTGACGATGCACCGGCTTCAGCGGATGACTATGGCATAAGCGAGCAGGCAGGTGTCCGCTATCTTGCGCACGGAAACGAACAGATTGTGCCGGTTGAAGATCTCGTTGTGCCGGGGCTGCATAATGTTTCAAATGCGCTGGCAGCGATTGCCTTGGCTCAAGCACTTGAGATCCCCGTGGCGGCGATGGTCGCCGGATTAAGCAGGTTTACCGGGCTGCCTCACCGCATGCAGCTGGTCGCAGAAAAGAATGGAATGCGCTGGTTTAACGATTCCAAGGGAACAAATGTTGGTGCTACCGTAGAAGCAATTTCTGGTATGGGCGCGCCGGTTGTGCTCATCGCTGGCGGGGTGGGCAAAGCGGCTGACTTTTCTCCCTTGGCAGCGGTCGTGGCAGAGTCTGTGAAAGCTGTCATTTTACTCGGACGAGATGCCACTCAGATTGCGGCGGCTTTGGAATCTGCGCAGACACCTATCTCTTTTGTGGAGTCGTTACACGACGCGGTTACTCAGGCGGCGACTGTTGCTGTGCCGGGCGACGTGATTTTGTTTTCGCCAGCGTGTGCGAGCTTTGACATGTTTCGCAACTTTGAGGAACGCGGCGATGCGTTCGTGCGCGAAGTGTTGCAGGAGGTCGCATGAGCAAAGCGATTGATCTGTCGATGCCGGCGGCAAATGAAGGGCGGCAACGCAGGCGGCGGATCGAGGCTTATAAGCTTGCGCATGTAGATTGGGCACTGTTGGCCGTGATCGTCGCGCTGTCTTTGCTGGGTGCGACTATGGTGTTCTCCGCCTCGATGCCATTTGCGGAAAAGCAGTATGGCGATCCGTTTTTCTTTATCAATCGTCAGATGGTGTTTATGTTGGCGGGTGTCGCCATTGGCTATGGTTTGTTCCAGGTGCCTGTCGATCGCTGGGAGAGCGTTGGTCCCATGCTATTGATTGCGGGTCTCGTGCTGTTGGCGTTGGTGTTGGTGCCGGGTATTGGTAAAGAGGTCAACGGTAGTCGGCGATGGCTGAATATCGGATTCATTGGTATTCAGGTGTCGGAAGCGGTGAAGTTGTTCATTGTCGTTTATCTGGCAGGTTACCTCGTGCGTCGGGGCGAGCGCGTACAACGTGAGTTAGGTGCCTTTATCCGGCCTCTGATCTTGATTTGCCTGGCGGGGTTTTTATTGATGTTGGAGCCAGACTTTGGCGCAACGGTGGTTATCGTCATGACGGCGATGGCCATGCTGTTCGTGGGCGGGGTCCAGTTTCGGCAGTTCTTGCTGCTGATCTGTGGGTTCGCGGTCACCCTGGCGTTGCTCGTGTGGATCTCTCCCTATCGCATGAAGCGACTCACGAGTTTTCTCGATCCCTGGGCCGACCCTTTCAATAATGGATTCCAGTTGTCTCAATCGCTGATCGCGATTGGGTCCGGATCATGGCAAGGGGTTGGCTTAGGCAATAGTGTGCAGAAATTGCTCTACTTACCGGAGTCGCATACCGACTTTCTCTTCGCCGTATACGCCGAGGAAATGGGCCTGATAGGCGTTATCATCCTGATTGCCTTATTTGCTTTTTTGGTGCTGCGTTGTTTGAAAATTGCATCACAGGCTGAAGAGGTGGGTAACCGGTTTGCTGCTTTTGTCGCATTTGGTATCGCGATATGGGTCGGTATGCAAGCCTTTATCAATATCGGTGTGAATATGGGGGTTCTGCCGACAAAAGGTATCACCTTGCCCTTGATGAGCTATGGCGGCAGCAGTGTCTTAATGATGGCGGTGACGTTTGCTCTGATTATGCGTATTGACCATGAGACGCGTTTGTTGAAAACCGCCAGATTGAGTCAACGAAAATTGCAAGCTGGGGAGGGCGCGTAGTGGTCAATCGCTCAAACCCACGTCCTGTGATGATTGCTGCCGGAGGCACTGGCGGCCACGTTTTTCCCGCGCTGGTCGTGGCGCAAGTTCTCGCCCGCCGGAATGTGCCCGTTGTTTGGATTGGAACGCGACGCGGCATTGAAGCACGGGTGATTGTCGAGGCGGGTATCCCTATTGAGTGGCTGGATGTGGTGGGGCTGCGTGGTAAATCGTTGTCACAAACGTTGGTGGCGCCCTTCAAAATTGCTCGTGCAGTTTTGCAGGCCTTTCGGCTTGTATTAAAGCATAAGCCGATTGCTGTGCTCGGGATGGGTGGTTTTGTCTCAGGCCCTGTAGGGTTGGCATCCCGTCTGCTCGCCCGGCCGCTGGTGTTGCACGAGCAAAATGCGGTAGCCGGCATGACCAATCGTTGGTTGGCGCGGCTGTCTTCACGCGTACTGCAAGCCTTTCCCGGGGCGTTTTCGCCCGCTGTTAGCGTCGAAACGGTAGGCAATCCGCTACGCCAAGGTATCGAGCATGGGCAAGAACAACGCAGGGATGAGCGTGAAGTGCGGATCTTGGTGGTTGGCGGCAGCTTGGGGGCGCGTTTCTTTAACGAGACTTTACCTGAGGTTTTTCAACAGCTCGGTAGTGAATATCGTTTCTGGCATCAGGTGGGAAAGAGTCATTCGGCTAGTGTGCAGGCTCTCTATGACGCGGCGGGTATTGCTGATGTCTCGAACGTGGATGAGTTCATTGTCGATATGCAAGCGGCTTATCGCTGGGCAGATAATGTCATCTGTCGTGCTGGTGCGATGACGGTTT